>CAKQBG010000004.1 GCA_934216145.1 uncultured Anaeroplasma sp. | reverse complement strand
AAGCTTAATGATTTTATTGATAAATATAGTGAATTAGATTTACCTTTAGATAAATTATCATTACAATTTAAAAAGAATTATTTACATGTTTATTTATTACATGAATTAGATGAATCTCCTACCCTATATCATTTTAGAGAAAAGAGCTTTAAGGATAAGGTAGAGGAATATAAAATATTAGATAAAAAAATAGAAGATATTAATATTTCAACTATAATTTCTAAGAATTCTATGAAAAGACCTGATGATGTTGTTATGTCTGGAAGCAGCTTTAAGGTATTAGCTAAGGAATATAATAAAACTAAGCGTCAGAAGCCTATTAGAGTTTTATTAGATGAGATTTTTGATTTTATATTAGATATTAAGCCTGTCTTTTTAATGTCACCATTATCAGTATCTACCTATTTAAATAGTAGAAATTATTTATTTGATTGTGTAATTTTTGATGAGGCCTCTCAGATATTTGTTCATGATAGCTTAGGAGCTATTTATCGTTCAAAACAATGTATTATTATTGGTGATAGTAAGCAAATGCCACCATCTAATTTCTTTAATGCGAGTGATTCAAATGATGAGGATGAAGATTATAGTGAGGATACAAATGATTCTATTTTATCTTATGCTAGCTTGAATTTTATTTCTCATGGTCTTAAATGGCATTATAGAAGTAGAAGTGAGGAGCTTATTGCCTTTAGTAATAAAGAATTTTATAATAATTCCTTAATTACTATTCCTTCTGCTTCAGTCCATAGAAAGGGTCTTGGAATAGATCATATTTATCTTAAAGATGGAATTTATGATTTAAAGACTAGAACTAATAAAAGAGAAGCTTTATTTATTGCTGATTTAATTATTGAGCATTATCGAAATAGTAGAGAATCATTAGGTGTTGTTGCGTTTAGTAAGGTTCAAGCTGAATTGATTAGTGATGTTTTAGATGATTCTTTAAAGAAAAATCCTGATGTTAAGAAGATAATAGAAGATACAGTAAATGAGCCTTTATTTATTAAAAATCTAGAAACTGTTCAGGGTGATGAAAGAGATAGAATAATCTTTAGTATTTGTTATGGACATAATGAATATAATAAATTCTATCAACGCTTTGGACCTTTAAATGCCTTAGGTGGAGAGAAAAGATTAAATGTTGCGATAACACGTGCTAAATATAATGTTACTGTTGTTACATCTATTCATTCATCTGAAATTACAAATAGTAATTCTATAGGTGCTAATAGCTTAAAGAATTATTTAGCTTTTTCTGAAAATGCATCTAAAATGAATTCTAGTAATGAAACAGATAATGGTATTATTTTAAGTGTTAAGAGCTTTTTAGAGGAAAAGGGATATATAGTTGATACTAATTATGGCAGTAGCTCATTTAAGATTGATTTAGCAGTTAAATTATCTGGTAAGGAGAATTATAGTCTAGCAATTATGATTGATAAGAATAATCCATCTTTAATATCAGATGAAGCAAGATTAATGGAAGGATTACTTATTAGAGCTGGCTTTAAATATTATAAGCTTTATACTCCTGCTTGGGTTAATGAAAGAAAATTAATTGAAGAAGAGCTTATTAGCTTATTAACTAATGGAGAATCAAAAAGTAGTGTTATTTCTCATGAAAGCTATTTAGAGGAAAGCGAAGAGGATATCGCTAATAAATTTAATAAATATGAGGAAATATCTATTTTGGAAGGAAAGGATATTTTAAATAGTAATAGTCTTGATTATTTAATTTATAAAATAGTTGAGAAGGAAGAACCTATTACTAAGGATTATTTATATCGTAAAATAGCCTATATCTATGATAAAACAAGAGTTTCTAATGTAATAAAAAATATGGTTAATCCTTTATTAAAGGATATTTATTGTGAGAATAATATTTTATTTTTAACTAAAAAGGAATCTGAATTAAGAGTTAATTCTGATAGAGGAATTGATGAAATTCCATTATCTGAATTAATGGATGGTATTTATAGAATAGTTAAGGAAAATCAAGGTATTACAATTACAGGCTGTTATAAATCATTATTAAATGTATTAGATTTTAAGAGATTAACTGAAAATACTAAAAAAATATTAGATGATGCGGTTGTAATGTTGAAGCTTGATGGTAAAATAATAGAAAGAGATACGAAATTATATAGTTAGGGGCGATTAGAATGACTGATCAAGAGGTATTAAAGAAGCTTTATGTTGTAACTAATCAATTATTAGATTTAGGTAAAAGAAATAGATTACTTAATTTTAAGGATTCTGGTTTAAAAACATTAATGCTTCTAAATAAAAATATTGAGGAGATATTCCGTGCTGTTAAGGGTGGAAGAGATTGTACTATTTTAAATATTGATCCTTTATTATTAAATTACCATAATGAGGAGATAATTAATAATCCTAATGACAATGTATTAGAATATACTCCTACTAAAGCTTATGAAATAACAAGGAAATATTTAGCCTCTAGACAGTTATTATGCTATAAAATGGGGTTTAGTTTAACTAGAGTTTTAAAATCCTTAAAAAAGGATTTTACTAACTCTATTGTAGAAAAGGGTATAAACGCTTTATATTTATCCTTTGAATTTATTCATTATGTAGAAGAGGATATAGAATATGTAGCCCCATTGATGTTATTGCCAATTGAATTATCAAATGAGGGTGGAGATTTTGTTATTCATCAATATGAGGATGAAATAATTATTAATCCTACCCTTAAATATTATTTTAGTTCTGTTTATAATTGTGAAATTCCAAGCTATCAGGATGAATCTTTTTCTTCCTATGTTGAAAAGGTAAGAGCTATTTTACCTAGTGATATGAGAATGGATGATGGAGCTGCCTTAGGTATTTATTCATTCTATAAAATGAATATGTATAATGATTTAATTTTTAATAAGGAAACTGTTATTAAAAATAGAAATATTAGATATTTATTAGGTGAAGAACAAAGAGAATTTAAATCTGAAGAAAAAAATAAAATATATCCAGTTGTTAACTGTGATTCATCTCAGCTTGAAGCTATTCAAATGGCTGCAGATGGTAAATCATTTTGTCTTGAGGGACCACCTGGTTCTGGTAAGAGTCAAACTATTACTAATATTATCGCTTCATTATTAGGTGTAGATAAGAAGATATTATTCGTATCAGAAAAAATTTCAGCATTAAATGTCGTATTTGAAAATTTAAGAAGAGTTCATTTATCTGATTTCGCAATAGAATTACATTCTAATAAGGCTAATAAAAAAGATTTTATTCAAAATTTATATAAGGCCGCTACTGCCCCTAAATATAATATGGATTTTAAATCTCAATTTTTAGAATCTAAATATAAGCTTATTAAGGCTGATTTAAGCTCTTATGAGAATGAAATGAATAATAAAATACCTGGCTTAGGTATTTCATTGTCAGATTTATATTCTTTATATTTTAATGTTGATGCTACACCAATTCAAAAGGATTTTAATATTTCTAATTTGAATTTATATGATGTTGAAAATATTTCTAAGCTATTAAATGAATATAGTGGATATGCAATTGATATTTATGATTATAGAACTAATCCATTTTATTTTTATAATTTAAATCAATCAATTTCTATTGAAAATATAGAAGTATCTATTAATCATTTAGCTAAGCTAATAGAATATAAAAATATTATTAATGAGGTATTAAAATTATCAATTACTGAGATATCTGATGTTTATAAGATTTTAGATTTATTAATAGTTTTATTTAATTTAAAAAGCTATTCTCCTTTTTATTTAATTAAAAGAGTAAGAACTAAATTAATTGATTCTATTGAAAAATATTTAATTATTATAAAAATATTAAAGAGTGAAACTCTAGCATTATATGATCAAAAAATATTAAATGAACCGTTAGATGAATTGTCTATTCAATATAATAAGGCTCTTCAAAATAAATCATTATTTAAATCTAAGGAATTAAAGGATTTATATAATAAGATTATTGTTTATCGTAAGGTAAAGGTAAAGCCTGAGGAGATAAATGATGAATTAAAGGAATTAGCTAATATTAAGAGAAATCTTAATATATCTAGAGAATATAGTAGCTTTATTACTAAATATTTAGGTAATATTAGTGGATTGAATTTGAGGGTAATATTATCAGATTTAAGAGAGGTAGATAAATTTGATGATTACGCTATTACAGAAGAAAATTTAAAGGAATTAAAGAAGCGTATTGATTTAAATATTATTTCTAATGAATTTAAATCTAATAAATCTATATTTAATATTACTGTTAAGTATATTGATATTAGAAAACTAGATTCTAAGGAATTATCATTAGAGGATTTATTAGAATTCTTTAATAATACTTATTCATGGAAGGATTATTATAGCTTGTATTTAAATATTAATAATATTATTAATAGCTTAGATAAATATAATATATTAGATTTCCTTGATACTTATTTAGATTATAAATATGAATTACCATATATTGCCGATACATTTAAGAAAACCTATTATTATTTAAAAATACAAGAAATATTTGCCTCTTCAGCTATGCTAAATGGTTTTGTTAGCGAAAAAAAGGAAAAGTTTGTTAATGACTTTAGAGCGTTAGATGAGGAAATGTTTATAATAAATAGAGATATAATTATTTCTAAGATGAGTAAGAAAAGACCTAATTTAAGTTTAGTTGAGGGTTCTAAATTTAAGATTCTAGATAAAGAGTATAATAAGTTAAGAAGACAATTACCAATTAGAAGTCTACTTGATCAAATCTTTGATTTTGTATTAGAAATAAAACCTGTCTTTTTAATGTCACCATTATCAGTTTCTACCTATTTAACAAGTACCCTAAATTTATTTGATTGTGTAATTTTTGATGAGGCTTCTCAGATTTTTGCCTCAGATGCGTTAGGTTCTATTTATAGAGGAAAGCAATGTATTATCATTGGTGATACAAAGCAAATGCCACCATCTAATTTCTTTATGGCAAGTGTTGAATCTGAAGAGGATGATAGAGAATATGATTTAGAATCTATTTTGGATAAGGCTACTCAGGTATTCCCAACTACATCATTAAAATGGCATTATAGAAGTAGAAGTGAGGAATTAATTACATTTTCTAATCATAGCTTCTATAATGATGGACTTATTACTATTCCTCAGGCTTTAACTCATAGTAAGGGCTTTGGAGTTGATTTCTACTATTTCCCTGATGGTAAATATGATATGGCTACTAGAACTAATCCATATGAGGCTCAAAAGATTTGTAAGATGGTATTTGAGCATTATAAGGAATCATCAAGATCATTAGGTGTTGTTGCGTTTAGTAACGTTCAAGCTGATTTAATTTCCTCATTAGTAGATAAGGAATTAAAGAAGCATCCTGAGTTGATGAAGTATTTTGACGGTTCTACTGATGAGCCGTTCTTCGTTAAAAACCTAGAGACAGTTCAGGGTGATGAAAGAGATAGAATTATTTTTAGTATTTGTTATGCTTATAATAGTGAAGGTAAATTTTATCAACGCTTTGGACCTTTAAATAATTCTGGTGGTGAAAGAAGATTAAATGTAGCAGTAACTCGTGCTAAATATAATATTAGTATTGTTTCATCTATTAGATATACAGATATTAAAACTACAACAAACTCAAAAGGAGCTTTATTATTAAGGGATTATTTAGAGTTTGCTGAGCATATTTTAAATAAAAAGAATTTTTCTCCTTCTAATAATGGTATTGTTTTATCTGTAAAGAGTTATTTAGAGAGCTTAGGCTACGAGGTATATACTAATTATGGTAATAGCTCATTTAAGATAGATTTAGCTGTAAAGGAAAATGATAAGTTTGTTATGGCTATTATGCTTGATCAATCTAGTAGCTATTCTACTAATATTACTGATAAATATCGTTTAGAGAGATTATTATTAAGAAGATTAGGTTGGAAATATTTTAAGCTTTATACTACTGCTTGGGTATCTAATATGGATGATGAAAAAGAAAGATTATTTAAAGCGTTAACTACTGAAGAGGAAGATGATACTGTAAGTGATGATATTAAGAGCTTCCTTGAAGAGGATGAAGCATTAGATTCATTAGAGTCTAACTTTAATGTTTATGATTCTTTAGGTGTTTTAAGAGGTAAGAGAATTCTTGAGGAATATGATTTAGAATATTTAATTCAAGAAATTATTAATTATGAAGCTCCTATTCATGAGGATTTCTTAGCTTCAGAAATAGCTAGAATTTATGATAAAGCAAAGCCTACAAAGGAATTATTAGATGATATTAAAAATAATATACCTAAGAGAGCTTTAAAGCTTGGAGGCTTCTATTATAATAAGAAAATAGCTGGTATTACCCTTAGAATTGATTCTGGCCGTGAAGCATATCAAATTTCACCAGAAGAATATGCGAATGGTATATTAGTTATTGTAGGAAAGAATAATGGTATAACTATTGATGGTTGTTATAGAACACTTGTTAAGCTTTTAGGATTTGATAAGGTTTTAGCATCAACTAGAATTATTCTTGATGGTGTATTAAAGGATTTATTATTCGATAATAAGGTTATTAATAGGAATAATAATTTATATATTCCTGGTAGCTATATAGAAAGATAAAAAACGGTACTAGAAGATAGTGATGATAGTAAAATATTAATTCACTTGGCACTTTTAGTGCCATTTTTTAATTTTTTTAAAAAAAATATAAAAAAAGTGAAAAAAAACAAAAAAATTTCCCTATTATTATATGAGGTGATAAAAAATGAAAAAGAAATTTATTTTATTTCTAGGCTTGTTAGGAGCCTTCCTAGCATTAAATTTTGGCTTAAATTTAAATGCTCAATTAATGTTTAAGGACAATCCTAGCGACAATATTAGTGCTTTTAGGTTAGGTGATGATGTTATCCTTGATCAAAGGCGATTTAATGTAATTACAGGAGCAAGTGATGTCGAAGAGCTAAAAGAAAATCAATCAATTAAATATATTCTTGAGGAAATGCCTAAGGATAATTGGAACGAAACTTTAGTTTTTTATTATGATGTAGGCTATGAAGCTCATAGTGCAACAAATCTAAATATTTCCTGTTACATAGAATTTAATGGCCAAAGCTTTAAACGCTTAAATGTTTATATTGAAATTCCTCTTCATAACTATAAGGGTTTAATGTATTCTGTTATTTTAACAAATGGTGAGCTAGAAATTGTATTTAGATCTCAGGCTGATTTAACAGAAATTGTGGATGAATATGATACTGATTATTATATTTATCATAAATATTTTAACTCAACTCCTGCCTTTAATAATGTAGGTAATAAGGAATACTATCAAAATTTTGACCTATCATTTTTATATGGAATGAAATTCAATCCATATGTAAATGGAAAGAGTAAGACTAAGGTTATTTCAGATTATGATAATCCTATAACTCTTGATGAAATCTATAATAAAATAAAGGTGACAGATAAATCTGGTAAGGCAAATCTTTATTTTATTGAAGGAGATTATGCTGAAGAGGGATTATATGATATAGGTAAATATTATGCTTGTTATTACGCAATTAATGATTTTGGTAATGTGACAAAATTATATTTAGATATTGAAATAAAAGATATTAGAGGCCCTGTTATTAATTGTGATACTATTAGGGCAAGCTATAAGAAGGCTTTAACTGATGATGAGCTTAAGAGCTATATTACAGTTACAGACTCGAGTGATATTAAATCTATTGAATATGATTTTGAAGATTATAAGGCTCAAAGTGATCAAGTAGGAGAAGTAGCTATATCGGTTACCGCAACTGATATTTATGATAATGTTAGTAAAAAAAGCTTTATGGTAAATGTTATAGATGATAATGCGCCTATAGTTTCTATGCCTAAGAATATTTTATCTTATGATGATAATCCTTTAACATTAGCTCAAATTAAAGAAAAGATTAGTATTACTGATGATTATGATGGAGAGATTACTGATTTCACTATTAATGATTTAGATGATTATGAGAATAAAGCTAAAGGCTTTAGTAGATATAGCTTTGAGGTTTTAGCTACAGATAAGAGTGGTAATACTGTAACATCATCTTTCTATGTTTCTTATTGTAATAGTGAATTCCCTGAAATTAATCTTGATGATTTAATATTTGTTTTACCAGATAATACAAATGTATTTAAGAAGGATATAGAGGATTTATTGAAGAATTTAGGATATTTAAATAGTGATGATTCTATTTCTATTCAATCTGAAATTAAAAATATAGATTCTTTAGCCTATAATATGGTTATTCAGGTTAATTCTGATAAGCAATATAATGCTGAGTTTTTAATAGTTGATGATGAGATAAGAGTTAATAAATTTGAAGAGATAATTAATAATAACTTTGATCACACTCCATTTATTATTGGTGGTATTATTGGCTCTATTTTAATAGCTTCCATAGCTATGGGTGTAGTTATTTATAGAAAGAAGCATTAATATTTAAAATAAAGGGATTTGGAAGGAATATTCAAATCCCGTTATTAGCTTTTATAGATTAATAGTAAAACATTTGATATAATAAATTTGGACCAAAAAGTCTAGAAATGATGTGAAAATCAAGAGTTGTCTACTTGATTTAAATGTCTATTAATGAAATCGCTACTAAGAAGCAAAATATCCTTTTTAGAATGATTAAGGTTATATGCTATAATGTCCTGATATAATTTATTTTAATGATAGAATAGCCTATAGCTTTTCTCATCAGGGAAAAGGAGGGAAAAAATAGATTTAAGAATATATTTTTTTTGGATATACTTTAGATAAAATAACAAAAAAAAATTATAAGGAATGGGATTTAGGATATGATTTTTATGCTCCACAAAGCTTTGTTGATAGTAAAGGAAGAAGGATATTATTAGGCTAGGCTGGACTTGATGATAATAAGCTTGAATATGAATATCCTGTATTTAATGAAAACGTTAGGCATTCTTTGACACTTCCAAGGGAACTAAAACTTATTAATGATAGGATATATCAATATCCTATTAAAGAGATATTAGATTTATTTGATAGTAGTAATATTTCTAATAGCTATGATATATCTATAAAAAATGTTCATTTATTTAATGATGTATCTATCACTGAGTTTAATATTAATAATGGAGAGTATGCTTTTACTACTAGATCATTTAGTAATAATAGAGGCTTTAATGCTAATGAATAGGTTAAATATAAGGTGTTTAAGGAGGAATTATGAAAAGAATTATTTCAATAGGAGAAGCTTTAATTGATATGATTTCAATAGATAAGGAATCAAGTCTTGATAATGCTTCAGGCTTTATTCCTAAGGTTGGAGGAGCTCCTTTAAATGTATGTGGTGCGATTTCTAAGCTTGGTGGTAATTCATCAATTATAACAATGCTTGGAAATGATCCCTTTGGAGATAAAATAATTAATTATGCTAAGGAATTTAATATTGATACTAGCTTTATTAAAAGAACTAATAAAGCTAATACATCATTAGCGTTTGTATCAAGAAAAGCTAATGGTGAAAGAGATTTCTCTTTTTATCGTAAAATAGGTGCTGATATGTTATTAGATGAGGATGATGTAAAGGAAGAATGGTTTAAGGATGCCTATGCTTTACATTTTTGTAGTGTTGATTTAGGGGATTTTCCAATGAGAAAGGCTCATGAAATGGCAATTAATTATGCAAGAAAAAATAATTTAATTATATCATTTGATCCTAATTTAAGATTTCAGCTTTGGGATAATTTAGATAATTTAAAGGAAACTGTAAATGAATTTATTAATTATGCAGATATTATTAAGATAAGTGATGAGGAATTAAGCTTTATTACAGGATATAGTAATATAGAAGAAGCAGTTAATGTTTTATTTAGATGTAATGTTAAGCTTATTATTTATACCTGTGGTAAGAATGGCGCATATGCTATAACTAAAAAAGCATTAGCATATAATAAGGGATATTGTATTGAAAATGCAGTAGATACTACAGGTGCAGGAGATGGCTTTATTGGTTCATTTTTATATCAATTAGAAAGTAATAATATTATTAATTTAGAGGATTTAACAAAAGAAAAATTAGAAGAAATGTTGAAGTTTTCTAATAAATTCTCAGCCTATAGTGTTTTAAAAGAAGGCTCAATAGCTTCATATCCAACAAAAGAAGATTTAAAATAAAGGAAATAATAAAAGTTAGTTTCTATAATTTATTGTTTTTAAAAAAACTTTTTCTTACATTTATATTTTTTTTATGCTAGAATGAAAAGCGTTGTGAAATTAGTATACTTTCTTAGTTCCGCTTTGGTAACAACAAAATAATTGTTATTAAAGGAGGAAGAAGATGAATAATAACAATAATTATTTAGTAACTGAAAAGACTGGACACCTTTTAATTAGATTCTCAGTACCATGTATTTTATCGTTACTAATTAGTGCTTTATATAATATCGTAGATCAAATTTTTATAGGTAATTCAAGTGTAGGTGCGATTGGTAATACCGCAACAACAATTGTATTTCCATTAACCTGTATAGCTTTAGCGTTCGCTCTTATGCTAGGGGATGGAGCTGCAGCCTTTATGTCATTGTGTATGGGAAAAAAAGACAATGAAAGTGTAGGTATATCTGTAGGTAACGCTATTACTATTGGTGTTATTATATCTATTTTATTTTTATGTATTTGCATACCATTATTAAATAATATATTATCTTTATTTGGTGCTAAAACAGCTTTAGCATTAGAAAAATCATATGAATATGGCTTTATAATTTTATTTGGTATTCCTTTTTATATTATGGGAACTATTTTTAATTCTATAATTCGTGCTGATGGTAATCCTCAATTTGCGATGTTATCAATGATTTTAGGAGCTGTATGTAATATTATATTAGACGCAGTCTTTATTTTAGGATTAAATATGGGATTGACAGGAGCTGCTTTAGCTACTATTATAGGTCAAATCTTATCATTTGTTATTTCTGTTATATTTATTATTAAAGCTAAATGCTATAAGCTTAAGATTAGTGATTTTATTATTAAAAAGAATATAATATTAGATGTTTTAAAATTAGGATTATCTAGCTTTTTAACACAAATATCTATTGTTATAATAAGTGTTGTTTCTATGAATGTTTTAGCTAAATATGGAGCTTTAAGCAAATATGGTAGTGACGATCCACAAGCTATTATAGGTGTATCAATGAAGGTATTTACTATATTTGTTAATATCGCAGTTGGAATTGCGGCAGGAGCTCAGCCTATTGTTGGCTTTAATTATGGAGCTAATAGATTAGATAGAGTTAAGGATTTATATAAAAAAATAATTATTTCTATAATAATTATAGGTGTAATTGCGACATTAATATTTGAATTAGCACCTGAATTTGTTATAGGATTATTTGGTTCTAATTCTTTAAATCCTGAAAATTATAAGGAATTTGGAGTATTAACTATTAGAATATATTTATGCTTAATTATCTTTACATTAGTTGAAAAGGGAACTGCTATTTTCCTTCAATCTATTGGTAAGCCTTATAAGGCTATGATTTTATCTTTAACACGAGATGTTATAGTATTTGTTCCGGCAACAATTATAATGCCTATTTTTATAGGAATTGAAGGAGTTTTATGGGCAGCTCCTATTGCTGATGTTATAGGTATTATTTTATGTATAATTTTTATTATTATTGAAATGAAAAAATTAAATATTAATAATATAGATTAATATATTGGGGAATAATTCTAAAATGATTTATTCCCTTTTAATTATTTTATTTGTCTACTTTGAAAATATCATATTAGAACTAGAACTTTTAATTATGTCAATTGAATTATTTATTGAAATTATGTATAATACGTGCGAGGTGATTACTGTGGCAGAGGATATTTGTGCTATTGCGACTCCATATGGAATGGGAGCTATTTCTATTATCCGTTGTAGTGGAGATAATGCTATAAGTCTTGTTAATAATGTTTTTAAGGGTCGTGATTTAACTAAGTGTAAATCTCATACTATTAATTATGGCTATATAGTTGATAATGGGGAAATAGTTGATGAGGTATTATGTAATATCTTTTTAGCACCTAATTCTTTTGATGGAGAGAATATTGTTGAAATTAACTGTCATGGTGGTATTTTCGTTACTAATCAGGTTTTACAGGTTTTATTAAAAAATGGCTTTAGAATGGCTATGAATGGTGAATTTTCTAAAAGAGCTTTTTTAAATCATAAGCTTGATTTAACAGAGGCTGAATCTATCATGGATATTATTTCTAGTACTAATAAAAGAGCTTTAAATTCATCATTATCATCATTAAGAAGTAGAACTTATAATTTAATAAAAAGCTTTAGAGATAAAATATTAGATTCATTAGCTAAAATTGAGGTTAATATTGATTATCCTGAATATGAGGATATGGAGATTGTTACTAATGAGACATTACTTCCTGCTTTAGAGGATATGATAAAGGATATGGATGTAATTTTAGAAAATTCAACAGTTTCTACATTAGCTATTCATGGTATTAAAACCGCAATTGTTGGAAAGCCTAATGTTGGTAAATCTAGTCTTTTAAATCTTTTGTTAGATGAGGATAAGGCTATTGTTTCTGATATTGCTGGTACGACTAGAGATATAGTAGAGGGATCTTTAGCTATTAATGGTGTTACTCTTCATTTAATAGATACAGCTGGAATTCATGAGAGTGATGATTTAATTGAGAGTATTGGTATTCAAAAAAGTGAAAAGATGGTACGTGAGGCTGATTTAGTTATTTTAGTATTAGATACCTCAAGAGAGCTTGAGGATATAGATTATAAGCTTTTAGATTTAACTAAGGATAAAAAGAGGATTATTGTTATTAATAAGATTGATTTAGGTAATAAAATAGATATTCCTAATGCGGTAATGATTTCTATTAAGGATAAGGTAGGAATTGATAGATTAGGTAATGAAATATTAAATATTACTAGAATTAATGAAATGGATTCCTTTGATGGTAATTATTTAAATAATCAAAGACAGATAGGATTAATGAATAAGGCTAAAATATCGTTAGAGAATGCTTATAACGCTTTATTAAGAGGAGACTTTGTAGATATGGTAGAAATAGATATAAAGAATGCCTTTGATTATTTAGGAGAGATTACAGGTGAAGCATATCCTGATGAGCTTATAACTGCGTTATTTACAAAGTTTTGTCTTGGTAAATAGTGGTAATTAATTTAAAATAATAGAATCAAAATAAAGATAGGTGATTAAAATGAAAATCTTATTATACTTATCTTTATTTTTTATTTCTTTAATGTCATTTAGAGGCAAAACTATTTATGAAGGAAAGGAAAATCATATTTATTTAACATTCGATGATGGTTATTCTAGAAAGAATACTATTGAAATATTAGATATTTTAAAAGAATATAATGTTCATGCAACCTTCTTTTTAGAGGGAGGATTTGTGAAGGATAATAGAGATGTTGTAAAGAGAATTAGTGATGAACAAATTGTTGGTAATCATACTATGCTTCATAAGAATATCACTAAATATACTAATGAGGAATTTATTAAGGATATTGATGAATTTGAAGCATTATATAAAAATATAACTGGTAAAGATCTAACAAAATATTTTAGACCTCCTATGGGTTTTATTAATTCGGAAAAAAGAAAAATCCTCTACGATAGAGGATATACAATATTTATGTGGAATTGTAAGATATATGATTATGTACATAATGATGATTTAGGTAAGAAATATGTTATAGATACCTTATTGCCTCAGGTTAAATCAGGCTCTATAATATTACTTCATACTTTAACTGATTCAGTACCGGAGGCATTAGGTGATATTATTAATTCTTTAAAGGATAAATATCAATTTTCTTCATTAGAGGAATTAGTATAGCTAATATGTAATCTATTATTTATTAGAGATATTTCAGCATAAGCCCCACATCTTAATGGAATAGATGGTCCTAAATGACCTAAATCTACATCTAATAATATTGGGACATTATAGTCCTTTAGAGCCTTTAAATACGCGCTTTTTGGTGTTATTCCAAAGGATTTATCATAGTAGTTATTGCTTCTACCAATGATGAATCCTTTTATGTTTTTAAACCAATTACTATTTTTTAATTGAAAAAGAGCTCTTGTGATTTGAATTGAATTTAAATCACAAGCTTCTAAAAAGAAGATAATTCCTTCATTATGATTGTTAATATAATTTACGGTATTATCATATTTAGTGCCACAAAGAGTGATTAGGCAATCTAGGCATCCTCCAATTAATCTTCCATTAAATGGTGCTGTATAATTATGAGCTATTATTTTACTATTTTTATTTAGATGGTATGGTTCAAGTGGATTATCACTTTTTTTAGTAGAATATTCCCATTTACCATAATCATTAAATTCTAATTCTCCATGAAGTAATCTTATAGCATCTAGAGTATCATACTCAAGTGGGTAGGTATAGAAGGACGGTGCATGTGGACCATAGATTGTTTCGATATCACAAATAGTAGTAAGAGTATAGGTTAGATTAGTATTATCTGAATATCCCATAAACCATTTTGGTTTTAGTTTTTTTATTTTATCGAAACTTATATATGGTAATATTTCACACATTACCTCTCCTCCTCCGACTGATAAAATAAGATCTACATCGCTTTTATAGGCGTCCATAAATTCTTTAGCTCTTTTTTTAGCAGTATTTGAAGCTGTATTATTATTTTTGAAGCAATTAGGTCCTATATAGATGTCATAGCCCATATTTTTTAGTATTTTAATAGATTCTAATAATCTATCATTATAAGGACTAAATGTGCAGCCGAATGATGGGGCTACTAAATATATTTTTGAATTGTTTTTTAAAAAGCTTGGAATCATATGATACCTCCATATCTATGTTATTATTTTATATTTTTTATAGATAATTTCAATATAATTTGATATAATTAAATGGACAATATTATAAGGAGCTTGATTGTATGAATAAAACATTAGCGATGATATTGGGGGTTAAAGTTAAGGAAAAAGAAGAACCAGGAGTTTTAGGACATTATGATTGTAAGCCATATCATAATTTTAAGTATGCGTTAATATACGCAAATGAAACTGAAATTTCTGTTACTGATTCTGTTGAGGTTTACTCTAGAGTTTATAAGGATGTAACATTTGTTAATGTATTAGTTAACGATGAAAAAGGATTAGATTTAGAAAAATATAGATATGAAAATATTAAGCCTTTGTTAGTGGAAAAGGGAGTTCCGGTAACTGAAAAGAATATTGTTTTAATGCTATATCAGCATTATAATGATACTACAAAGGGTTTATGTAAAAAGTTTTGTAATTCAAGTAAAAAAAATTTTGAGCATGCTTGTATTTATAATCCAAGATCAGTTCAAATGGATTATTTCAAGCCTGTTCCTAAATTTTACAAGCTTTATGATTTTTTATGTGAGGATTTATATTTTGATCTAGCTTTTATAGATCATTCTAAGAAATAATTATGAGAAAATTAAAGACAAGTACAATATGGATTATAACTGGAATAGTTTTTGTAGTAACAATGGGTTTACTATTTAGTGCGGCATTTACTAATGGCGTTTGGAATAAAACAGTAGTAATTGGTATTATTGCTGGTTTTATATTATTAACTTTGTTAGTTCAATATGCTTCATTTAGAACATTTCAGCATAAGCATAAAATTAAATATCCTGTAAAAAGCTATTTATTTAATGGTGATATTGAAAAGCTATTAAAGGATAAGGGCTTTAAGGAAAGAAAAACAAATTATGGTTTAAGCTACTTATTAATTAAGAATAAGGTAGCATATAAGGTTGTTTTAGTTGATGATTCAGTTAAATATTTTGAGCCAGTTGAAGAAAAGAATGTTCCTAAAAATAAAGAATTAGATAATTGTAAGAGCTTTATAGCCTTTGAATTATTTTATAATATTACTGATGATTTAGATCGTAAAATAGTTGAATTTTCTATTCAGGGGGATAAAGTGTATTATACAGCCTTCACTAAAACTGATGATGGATTTTTTTGCCATAATTATTTAGCACCTGAAGGAGTTCATATTGATAATTATAATGAATTAATTAATATGTTAGGTTTTCAAGAGAAGGAATAATGTGAGGTGTTTTTATGTGGAGCTTAAAAAATCCTAGTTATGGAGATCAAATTAGGGTTAATAGAGGGTTATATTATCATCATGGTATTTATGAATCTGATGATTGTGTTTATCAATTTGCTTCTCCTGAGGGAAGTGAAATTAGCCCTGAAACTGCGATAGTATGTACTACCTCTTTGAAAAAATTTTTAAAGGATGGATTAGTAGAGGTTAGAGAATATACTGATGAGGAAAAGACAAAATTAAGATCTAAGGACGAAATTATTAAATATGCGAAGGATCATTTAGGAGAGGGAGGCTATAATTTAATTTCTAATAATTGTGAGCATTTTTCTAATAGATGTGCTTTTGGAGAATCTAAGAGTAGTCAGGTTGATTCAATCTTTGAAGCAATTATGGGCTTTATGAAATGAATGAGCATAAAATTGTACCAAGAGCTATTAAGGTATATAAGCCTGAGATTCTTTTTTGTCCTAAATGTAAGGCGAAGCTAAAATACTGTTATACCATTTCAAATAAGGTAGTTCAATTTACGTCAGGTAAATATTTTAGAATTAAAAATATGGGCTATAAATGCCCTAATTGTATGGATCACGTTTATTTCTCTCAAACTGCTAATAAACTTAGCTTCAAGGGGTATACCTATTCAGCTAAAATAGCATGTACAATTTTTTATTATAAGACATTACATTATAGTAGAGAAAGAATATGTGATATTTTAACTAATAAGGGAATTGAGATTAGTGATCGAAATATTGATATTCTTTATAAGAATTTTAATGAATTATATTCACAAGATAGAGATACAATTATAAAGGATAATTATGAAGAAATGATAGAGGAATTTAAAGAAATTAGATTATCTATTGATTTAATTACTATTGAAGGAACTTATTTTATTATTATGTATAATTATTTTACCGGTGTTATTTTGTCTATTTGGGTATTAAAGAGCTTAGATGAAGATGAATTATTAAATACTATTGGTAAATATGTAAATAAGTATTATCCAATTTCTTTGATTGCGTCTGTTAGAGCAATTGGTGCTTTTTTACCAAACCTTAAAAAAATCGCTCCACAAACTACAAAATACATTTCATTTAGTAAATTCTAAAAAAATAGAATATTTACCAAAATTTTTAATAAAATTTAGAATATTATTTGACTTTTCATTAAAATAGCATTATAATTAAAATAAACTAAAAAAATTATGATTGAAAAGAGGGTTTTATTATGTCAAGCTTTGCGTTAGATGAGTATGATAAGAAGATAATAAAATATATTCAGGAGGATTCATCAATATCTAATATTGATTTATCAAGAAAAATTGGTTTAGCTCCATCTTCTTGTTTACTTCGAGTTAAAAATTTAAGAGAACAGGGAGTTATTAAACAATATACAGCAATAGTTGATGAAAAAATGCTAGGCTATGAAATTACATGCTTTTGTAGCGTTAGTATGCAACCTTTAACAAGAGAAACTTCAACTGCCTTTATTGAACAGGCTAAGAAGATTCCTGAAATTGTTGAGTGTTATACAGTTACAGGCGATTCTGCATTCATTCTTAAGATTGTAGCAAAGAGCTTCCAATACTATAGAGATTTTATTTTCGATAAGCTTTTAGCTGTTCCAAATGTTTCTAATATTGAAACAACAGTTATTGTTGGTACTGAAAAAAAGTCATCTTGCATTCCTCTATAAAATATAAATTATTAAACGTTTTGGAAATAAATAAACCAAAACGTTTTTTATTTGTAGAAGAATTAATAAAAATGGTATAAAATATAAAATGATAAAAGCGATTATGTGAGGTGCCTATGGAAACATTTTATGTTAATTCAAATACACTTTATTTAAAATTTAATAGTGATAGTGAAATGTTCGATTATTTAAAGGATTATGAGGTAATTAATCATTATGGTCTAGCAGTAGAAATATATAAAAACAATAAATATGAAATATTAAGCTATCAAAATATTGATATAGAAAATAAAACTAAAGAAGAAATAATTATTACTTTAGAGAATGATATTCCTAAGCATGATATATTAATCCCTAATTATAATCATTCCTCACTAAATATAATTTCTTCTATTAGAAATAATTTTGGATATTCCTCTAAATACGATATTATCCCTAATTTATTTGATAAAAAATATAAAAGAGTTGTTTTATTATTACTAGATGGATTGGGAGTTAATGTATTAAATGATAATATTCCTAATGGTATATTAGCTAAGCATTATTTCAGTAAGGTTAACTGTGTTTTTCCTTCTACTACAGCCGCCTCTACTACCTCAATTATTAGTGGACTTACTCCACTTGAATCAGGCTGGACAGGCTGGGAGAATTATGTTAGTGAATTAAATAGAGATATTGTTTTATTTACAGGTGAGAATTATTACACTAAGGAAAAGACGGGTGTAACTGGTTATGATTTAATGCCATATGAGCCTTTTTATTCTGATATGAATATTAAGGGTATTAATATATTACCGGATTTTAATAATAATGAAGCATTAAAGGATATATTAAAAAGAAGCTTAGCTAATTTGAATGGTGAATGCTATCAATATGTTTATTATACCTATCCAGATACCTTAATGCATATTTATGGTGAGGATACTATTGAGATAAAGGATATATTAAATTCTATTGAAAATGATATAGAGGATTATGTTAATAAATTACCAAAAGATACTATCCTTATTGTAACAAGTGATCATGGACATATTAATACTAAGTCTTTGAATTTATATTTGAATAATAGAATTATGTCTTTACTTGAAAGAAAGCCTTCTAATGATGCGAGAGCTTTAGTATTTAAGGTTTCTAGTGACAATAAGGAAAGATTTGTTAAAGAATTCAATAATTTCTATGGTAGTATTTATGATTTATATGAATCAAGAAATGCTTTAGCTTTTTTTGGTAATAATAATGATAGAATTAATCCTCGAATTAAAGATTTTTTAGGTGATTATATAGCTATAGGCAAATCTAATTATTATTTTAATTATTCTAATAGTAATCATATTTTTAAAAGCCACCATGCTGGTATGACTAAAGAGGAAATGGAAGTTCCAATTATAGTATTTAGGAGATAAATTATGCAGTATAGGATAAGTAGTATTTTATCAGAGGGAATATGCTTTGGTAAAATTAAAAAAATTAGCGTTAATAAAGCTAATGTAATAGATAATTATACATTCATAGATGTTAAAGAAGCTATTAATAAGACTATTAAGGATTTAGATAATATTAAGAATTCTAATGAATTAGAATATATTTCAATTCAAAAGATGATATTAAATGATAAATATTTATTAGAAAAAATTAATAATTATATGAATACTAATCCTGCAGTTGATAGTATAAAAATGGCAATGGATGAATTTCTAAAGGGTTTATTAGAATCAAATTCAGTTTATTTAAAGGAAAGAGCTTCTGATTTAATAGATATAAGAGATCATATTATTCGTAATTTAGTTGGTAGTAATGATTTAATTATTGATGATAAATGCATATTATGCTTAGATGAAATATATCCATCTATTCTAATTAATAATCTTGATAAAATTATTGGTATTATCGCAAAAAGAGGTGGTTTTACCTCTCATAGCGCGATTATATGTAGAAATAATGATATTCCTTATGTTTTGGTAGATAGTGAAATTGATGGGGATAATGTTATTATTGATACAACTAGAGATGTTTTAGTAACTAATCCTGATTCTCAAATGATTTTAAAGGTTAATGATTATTTAAAGCTTAAAGAATCTATTTCTTTTAATGTTATAAAACATGATGGTTTTTATTTTTTAGCTAATTGTAATTCTAATAATGATGTTAAAAAGGCTAAAGAAAAAGGCTTTGATGGGGTTGGGTTATATAGAACTGAGCTTATTTTTATTAATAGTGATAAACCATTAGATGAGAAGAAACAATGTGAAATATATAGTGAAGCTATTAATGGCTTTGGTAATGAAATAGTATTTAGAAGCTTTGATGTTGGAGACGATAAGGTTATTAGTTATATTTCATCTAATGAAAAGGGCATTAGTAATTATTTAAATAATCCAAGTATTTTTATATCTCAAATTAGGGCTTTATTAAAGGCTAGTAATGGTAATATTAAGATTATGTTTCCGATGATTAGAACTAATGAGGAATTTTTATATTTAAAAAAATGGGTATTAGATATAGCTAATAATCTTAATACTAATATTCCTTCTTTAGGTATGATGCTAGAAACAAAGGAAGCATTAGATAATATTTCTACATTTACTACTCCTGATTTTATTTCTATTGGTACTAATGATTTGACTAAAGAGCTATATAATATTGATAGAGATAATAGTAATATTAGATATCAGGAATATATTGATGATTTAATTGAGAGATTAAAGAAAGTTGTTAGTCATTCTAATAAATATAGTATCTCTTTAAGTGTTTGTGGAGAGCTTGCCGCTATTACTGATGTTGCGACAAGATTATATAGTATTGGAATTAGAAGATTATCTGTTTCTCCAACAATGATTAATCATTTAAATATAAGCTATTTAAAATTTAAAAATGAATAAATAATAATAAAAGACTCATACTATTAATGTCAAAGTATGAGTTTTTTTGGTGATAAAATGAAAAATACAGGAGTATCGAGAAAAATAGATGAATTAGGAAGAATAGTAATTCCTAAGGAAATTAGAAATAGCTTAGATATTAATTCTTATGATTTAATTGAAATTAATATAGAAAATAATAATATAGTTTTATCTAAATATAAAGCTATTAATGAATTTATAGCACCTATTGTTGCTTTCATTGATACTGTTAATATTAAGAAACTACCTATTCTTATTGTTGATAATGAAAAGGTAGTATATTCTAATATATTAGATTATAAGGAAAATGATTTATTAAGTGATTATTTTATTGATAGGATTAGCTCTATATTAGGAGTAGAGGTATCTTATAGGAATGTTAATGAAATTGTTAAGGGTGTTAGCTTAAAGGATGATTTATATATTGATAAATGTAATTCCTCAAAGCTAAATGATTTATATATTATTGTTTTAGCTCCTATGATTTCTAAGGAGCATAAGAATCTTATAGATTTAATTATTAATTTCATTGCGAGATTACAATAAAAACTTATTTTTATATTTATAATACTAGTATAGTAAAATTGTATTTATTCTAAACTTAATTGATTTATATAATTTATTATATTTTGCGGCTAATTATTATTCATTAACAATATTTATTGAAAAAAGCTTCTTTATATTGTAAAATAAACAATTAATAAAAGGAGTGATTTTAATGAATCAAGAGGTACTTAAAAATTATGCTAAGCTAATTGTTGAGATTGGCGCGAATGTTCAAGAAAATCAGGATGTTATTATTAACGCAAATGTTGAAGATAGCTATTTTGTTAAATATTTAGTTGAGGAGGCCTATAAGTCAAAGGCTCGTGAGGTTAGAGTTGAATGGAACTTTGATGAGCTAACTAAGCTTAATTATAAATATGAATCAATTGAAGCTTTAACAACATTCCCTAAATGGAAACTTGAAAAACTTAGCTATCAGGTTGAAACATTACCGGCTGTAATTTATATTGATAGTAGTGATCCTGACGCACTTTCATCTGTTGATCAAGAAAAGATTACAGCAGTTAGAAGAAAAAATGGTCCTATTATTATGAAATATCGTGAGAAGATGGATAATAAGTATCAATGGTGTATTGCTGGAATTCCTGGTGAGGCTTGGGCTAAGAAGGTTTTCCCTAATGAAACAAAAGAAAAAGCAATCGAATTATTATGGGATGCAATTCTTGATGTTACTAGAGCGAAGGGTGATGGAGTTAAGAATTGGAAGGAACATAATAAGAATTTATTAGAAAAGTCTACAAAGCTTAATGATTTACATATTAAAAAGCTTTATTATAAATCAAGTAATGGTACTGATTTTAGTATTGAAATACCAGAATGTATGAAATTTGAGGCTGGTGGAGAATATACACTTGGTGGAGTTTATTATAATCCTAATATGCCAACTGAGGAATGCTTTACATCTCCAAATAAATATAGCGCTAATGGTGTTGTTTATGCGACTAAGCCTTTATCAGTAATGGGAAGTGTTGTTTCTGATTTTGGCTTTAGATTTGAAAATGGTAAAGTTGTAGAGGTTTTAAGCGATAAGGTAGAAGAAAAAAATCTACTTGAAAAACTTATATCATTAGATGAGGGAGCAAGCAGACTTGGAGAAGTAGCATTAGTTCCATTTGATTCTCCTATTAATAAAACAGGTTTACTTTTCTATTCAACATTATATGATGAGAATGCTTGTTGTCATTTAGCGTTAGGTAGAGCCTTTAATGAATGTATTAAGGATTATAATGAATTAACAGAAGAAGAAATTAAAAAGGTAGATTTAAATACTTCAATTATTCATGTTGATTTTATGATTGGTGCATCTGATTTAAGCATTACAGCAGAGCTATATGATGGCACTACTGCTGAAATATTTAAAAATGGTACATGGGCTATTTAGGTAGAATATGAAAAAACTTCTTATTTTTATGTTGCTAGTAGTATTAGTAGCTACACTTATTTGTTGTTCAATTTTAATTTCTATATAAAAAAAGCAAGGCCTAATAGACCTTGCTAATAATGACTGTTGACAATTATTGTTGACAGTTTTTTTATTATTCAATAGAAATTGTTTTCTTTGGCTCTTCAACAGGCTTTGCTTTTGAAACTACTAATGTTAAAATACCATTTTCGTATTTAGCCTTAATAGAGTTCTCGTCGATGCTATCTAGATAGAAGCTACGGCTAGCACTTCTAACACTACGTTCACGAATTACATAGTTCTTGTTTTCAGTTTCAGTTTTAACCTTTTTTACAGAAACTGTTACAGTACCATCTAATACAGAAATATCAATATTTTCCTTATTAACACCAGGAATATCCATAGTAATTAGATATTGATTTTCGTTTTCCTCAATATCAGTTCTCATTTCTCTTGAAATTGCTTCATTAAACATAGAATTAAATGTATCAAATAATCCTAATTCATTCTTTTTGTTTGTCATAATAATTACCTCCAATTATATATTAATCAATTTGACTATTTTTTATTCAATAGCAATAGTCTTTTTCTCCTTTTTCTCAGGAGCCTTAGTTTGGATTACAATGTGTAATAATCCATTTTCATACTTAGCTGCCATTTGATCCTCTTCAATTTCTCCAAAGCTTACAGTACGCTTTAAAGTCATTGGATGTCTCTCACGAATAAGATATTTCTTATTCTTATCAGCTACTTGCTTAGCAGTGATTGTTAATTCACCATCGTCAAATGTGATTTGGATATCATCCTTATTTACACCAGGCATTTCAGCAATTACCTCATAGCAATTCTCACCTTCGATAATATCGATAGGGAAGCTCTTATAACCTCCATCGTTATAAAATAAATTATTCATCTCATTAACTAAATCATAGAAATCATTTCTCATGTTCATTTACCTTCCTTTATTAATCCTTCTTGTTGGCACTCTTAATGCCTCACTGCCAACTACAATTATAGTATACCACTATTTTTAGCAATGTCAACACTAGAGTGCTAATTTTTTTAATTTTTTTTGAAAATAAAAAAAGAGCCATTTGGGCTCTTATAGAATCTCTTTATTAAAATGACCTCTAGTATCTGTATCCTTATTAAAGAAATTAGTTTTCTTCATATCCTTTATTTTATTTAAATACATATTAACTATCTCTCTAGCTTCATCTTTATTTTCAGTTGTTAGAGCGATTCTAAAGGTATTAACATTTTTAATATCCTCTAAATCATCAATAAGATTTAATATCTTTCCATTAAGGATTGTTGTTGTACAATCCTCATGAGAGATAATTGGGAAGTATCCGTATTCATCCTTAAGGATATATTTATTTTGTTTACACTTGCCACATTGATTCATAACCTTTAATGGACAATAGTGAGTAAACATCATATCAGCTCTTCCGTAGACAATTATTTCTAGGTTTGGCATTACTCCATATTCATTAAAGAAAGAAGAAGTAAGCTCATTAATATGAATATTATTCATTTCCTGAGAAAGACAAATTCTTTTAGCTCCTAATGAATATAGTAGCGCAGCTGTTTTATGATTTACTACATTTAATGAAAAATCAGTAATAAATTCATTAGTATTTTTATAATACTCAATTCCACCATATCCTCCAATTAGAAGTGTTCCCTCTTTAGGCTTAAAGTTATTTTCGTTTCTTCTAATAATATTATCCTTATAATAAATATTTTTAATTGGAAGATCTTTAATTGCATCATATTGTTCTTGTGTTAAGCAAGAAACACTTAAGCCTAGTTCTTCATTAGTAACATTTATATTATAAGTAATATTCTTTAATTCTGGTAATTCTCTTTTTATTAATCTTTCTTCATTTAATTTTTCAATTAATAATCTTCTAATTTCATTTAATTTACTATTAGGAATAAATGCATTCTCAATATAATAATTAAATTCATTTAATATATAAGGAGTATCATTTAGCTTATTAAATTGCTTATAAACTAATTCATAGCTTATAGGAGAATTAATAGCCTTATCAATTGTCCAATCTGATGTAACATAAGTAGATATATTACCACATTCAATAGAAGCAGTTAAATTACTATCAACCTCTCCATATATATTAATATTAATAGGAATTCTATTATATTCATTAGGATATGTTTTAGCTAGCTCATTATAAAATTTAATATCCTTTGTTTTATATATTTTATTTCCTATTTTAGCATCTTCTTTAAATTTAATAATGCATTTATTAGTAGCTTTATTAATTAGATTATCATTAGAATCATACATTCTTTGTAGTGATAAATTAATATCTACTCCATCATTATCTATTCTAATAATATCGCCTTGATTTAATTCCTCATTTATTTTTATTTCATAAGTATTATTTTTAAGCTTCTTACTAATATATCCTATTTCATAACCAAAATTATTTGGTCTAGATATATTTGTTATATTCTTTTTATCCTCATGGAAGATATATCCCTTTGTATAGGTTCTATTAAATGTCTTATTAAGCTTTATATCCTTTTTATTAAGCTTATTATCTAAAGCAAGCCTATAATGTCTAATCACATTAGCAACATATTCAGGCTCCTTCATTCTACCTTCAATCTTTAATGAATCAATATCCTTAAGCTCATTTATATAATCTATTGTATTTAAATCCTTCATTGAAAGGATATAGGAATTAGTTAAAACTTCATTTGTAGTTTCATTAATAAGCTCATATTTCTTTCTACATGAACCAACACATCTACCTCTATTTCCACTTCTATAGCCAATTAATCCACTCATTAAGCAATTACCACTATAAGAAACACATAAAGCACCATGAACGAATATTTCAATTGGAAGATTAACCTTCTTTTTAATTTCCTTTATTTTTTCAATTGGTACCTCTCTAGCTAAAACGATTCTTTTAGCTCCTAAATCCTTTAATAGCTTCGCTCCATAATAGTCATCTATTCCCATTTGAGTAGAGGTATGAGCCTCAAGATTAGGTAAATTTTTAACAATATAATCAAATAATGCTAAATCCTCAACAATAATTCCATCTACCCCTATCTCATATAGATCATTTAATTGCTTATAAGCATCCTTAAGCTCATTATTATATATTATTGTATTCATAGTAACATAAATTTTAACATTTCTTAAATGAGCATAATCTAATGCTTCTTTTAGCTCATCGATATTAAAATTATTAGCATACGCTCTCGCTCCGAATTTATTCATTCCTAAATAAATAGCATTACAACCATTAGATATAGCCGCAATAAGTGATGTCATATTACCAGCAGGAGCTAGTAACTCAGTAATTTTTTTCATATATTCACCTTAAAAGAAAATTATTTTCATATTTATATTATATATTGAAAGTAAAATAAAACAAAGATAAATTGTATTTTTAATTGACTATTAACTTAATTATTGCTAAAATATATTGTAAAGCGTTTACAAAGCATTTATTACGTTTTATGGGAGGGAATTATGAAAATTAAAAAATCTATTAAAATTATTTCTTTGTCCTTGTTAAGTATATTAGCTTTAGCTGCATGTAATAATACAAATAATGGTTCTAGTGGATCTAATTCAAATACTACAGTTAGTCCTACTACAGCTACTAGCAATACTGCTACAAGTACAAAACCTATGAAGACTGTGGTTTCTTCATATTTTAGTAGTATTTCTTTAGATACTTCAAATGTTCAAAATGTTTTTTATTTTGGAGATAAGTTTAATAGTGACGGATTAAGTGTTAAAAATAACTTTGTTCAAGTATTTTCTGATAATACAAGAAGCTCAATATCATATACTGCTGAAAATTTCTCAGTTGATAGCAGTGAGGTTGATTTGAATAAAGTAGGAACATATCCAGTAACTGTTACATCTAGATCTGGTACAACTATTAGAAAGCAAAGTTATAATGTTGTTGTTAAATCTAATCCATATGATGATGTTAAGGGATTGTCATATTTCTCAGGATTAGAAGTTAAATATAGTGGTGAAGACCAATTTGAAAAAACATATAAGGTTCAGGATAGCTTTTCAATAGATAATATTTCTTTAGTAGCAAAGGTAAGAAAAGTTACAATTGATGAAAATGGTGAAAAGGTAGAAACTGATGCTAATATGAGAACTTCAAATCTTACTATTGATACATCTAATATTCCAGTTGATTCAAATGGTAAGCTTACTACAAGAGGTGTATTCCAAATTAAGTATAGCTATATCCAAAAATTAACTATAAATGGAAAAGAAGTTCAAAATAAGATTGAAACCTTCACATTAATTCATGTTACAAATCCAGTTACTAGTATTGAAAAGGTTTCAACTAATGATACAACTTTTGAAGCTTCAATTAAGCAATTCGATTTAAGTAATTGGAAGTTTAAAATTACAAGAGAAATTGGGGAGCCTGAAGTTGTTAATTATAGTAGTGATTTATTCTCAATTGATGGATTAAATCAATATGTACCTGGTAATCAAACAGGACTTGTTCGTTTATTAGAAAATACATTAATTACTTATTCTGTACCAGTAAAGGTTACGGACTCTAATACATATAATATTTATCAGGGCTTAAATCTAAATTATGGTATGGAATATACTGAAAAAGAAGATGGTAGTAAATTATATACTGCATTAACATCAAACGAAAGAGCTCAGCTTGATGAAGCGGGTTATTGTTATGGAAATGTTATAACAAGAGAAGATAAGGTAAGAACTTGTGAAGGTACAGTATTTACTATACGTACAAAAGTAGAAGCAAATTCTAAGGGTGCTTATTTTGAGGTAAATATGCCTAAAGCCGGAAAGCTTTTAATTTTCCTTAGTTCAACAAGTGATGATTCAAGACCAGTATCTATTACACATAATGATGAGCTATATGGTGAGGTTTATGCTGTAAATAAGGATCAACCTGTTAAATGTGAAATTGATATTGAAGAAGCTGGTACATATAGGTTTACATGTGCAAAGACAATATATGTATATGGTGTAATTGTAGCAACTGAGAGGTAATTGAAGATGAATAAAAATATTAAAAAGATAAGTTTTGGGCTTTTAGGTGCCTTATTAGTTGCTTCAGTAGCAAGCTGTAATACAGAAACACCATCAAATACAAATACAAGTACAAATACTACTACTAGTGCAGTATCATCTACTAAGCCTTCTACAACGCAATCTAGTACAACTGTAGCTCATGAAGCTATTAATATTTATGTAGCACCAAATGCTACTAATGGTACTGGTACAAAAGAAAAACCATATGATTTTCAAACAGCTTGTAGAATTGCATTACCAGGCGATACAATTTTATTAGCTGGTGGTTCTTATGATAAATATTCATATCGTTTAGAACTAAAAAATAGTGGTTCTCAAGGAAAATATATTACTATTAAGCCTGAAACAGAGGATACAAGAGTAGTATTTGATTTCCATAATATGATTTTTGATGGTACTAATAGAGGTATTCAAATTTATGGTGATTACTGGCATATTTATGGAATTGAAGTTTGCAATGCCGGTGATAATGGTATGTATATTGCTGGTAGCCATAATATTATTGAAAATTGTCAATTTTATAATAATAAAGATACAGGTCTTCAATTAGGACGTGGCTATAGTAGTGAAACTCATATTGATGAATGGCCTTCATATAATTTAATTAAGAATTGTACATCATTTGCTAATTATGATGATGAAACATTAGGTGAAAATGCTGATGGCTTTGCTGCAAAGCTTACTGTTGGTGTTGGTAATGTTTTTGATGGCTGTATGGCTTTTAGAAATTCTGATGATGGTTGGGATTTATTCGCTAAATCAGATTCAGGTAATATAGGTACTGTAATTCTTTATAATTGTGTTTCATTTGAAAATGGTTATTTACCATATCAAATTGAAAAGACTAATAATGATGGTTCAACTGAAATGACAAATGATACTATTAATGGTGATGGTATCGGCTATAAGTTGGGTGGTTCTGTAATGGAGGGCGATGTTATCGTTAATAACTGTATTTCCTTTGATAATAAGCTTCATGGAATCGGTGATAACTCAAACCCAGGAACTATTCAGGTTACTAATCTTACAGCATTTAATAACTGTGCTGGTTTAAATAGTGATGGAACTGTTTCATCTGTACGTGGTATTGATGGAATTGTTAATAAATCAAATAATATTGATTTAGCTCGTTCAACAAAGAGCTATAATAGTTATTATGGTATTTTATCTTATATTAATAATCAATCTCAGTTTAGAGCTGATGGAGATTCAAATTATAATCAGGATGCCTTTAGAGGAAGTACAGCATACTCTATTTTCCAAACAAGCTATAATAATGGTGAGGTTTATAAAGCCTTCACTGGTTGGGAGGATGCATCAAGTTATGCTTCTTTAAATGAGGATACTGCTTATTCAAGTGGAAAGGACTATGAAGGCTTAAGTGATTCATGCTTTGCTGATTTAACTTCAATTAATGCATTATGTGATTCTCGTGCTAATCTAGCTGATTTAACTTCAATTCATAGGACATATCGTAATAGTGATAATTCAATTAATTTAGGTGATAAGTTTAAGCTAGTTGATGAAAAGCTATTAACTTATTGTGATGGCAAACCTATTGGTGCTACATTAAATAAGAGTAGCTATAGTGATTATCCACATTATCAAATGAATATGTATGATGATGAGGAAAGTCAAAAATTAAGTGATGCAGAGGTTGTTGTAAGCTCTGTTAAGGACGTATTAGAGGTTATTACTAGAAAGGAAGCAACATTCCAAACATTTGATATACCTAAATTAATTAATGGTTGTGAAATTACATGGACAAGCTCTGATAGTAATATTATTGAAATATCTAATGATGAGGATGTTTCAGTTTCAATTTCAGTATTCTCTCAGGCTATTGTTCATCCACAAAACACAAATAAGAAGGTAACCCTTACAGCAACAATCAAATACAATGATTTAGTTGAAACAAAGGATTTCGAAATTAATGTTTATTCAAGACATCAGGATGTTGGTTCTTTAACTACAATTAATGGTAACGCTATGAGAATTGAGCTATATGGAAAATATGTTGAACCAAATATTTATCCAATTGATGCTTCAAGTATAACTCCAACAGAATTACCTAATAGTAAATATACATTAACTCGTACATATGAATATGCATCTGATGGTAACTCTAAGTTCTATCCTGTAGATGGTGTTTATACATCAGTAGCTGGTGTATATAGAGTTACATGTACTGCTAGATCTACAATTTCTAATTCAGTAGCTTCATATACATATAATGTTTATATTGTTGACCCAGATTGTACAATTGATTTTATTAATGGAAATTCAAGCGTAGCCTTAACAAAGGATGGCTTTACTGTTTCTGGTAATCTATCTAATATTGAAGGTGGAATTTATACAATTGTTTCTGAAACTGAAATTTCAGATATTACAGCTGAGGCTATTTTAAATAATGAAAATGCTCAATATTATCATATTACTAATGATAATGTTATTGCTGAATTTGAAGCAAATAATGATACATTAGTAAATGCTAATACTCAATATTATGTTTATTATGTTGTAGCAAATAGTAATAAGAATGTAGCTAAGGCTTCAAAGGTTTATTCATTTAGTACAACATTACAGGAGATTGCTACAAAGGAAGAATTCTATGAACTAGCAACTACTGGTAAATATAAGGGTAATGCAGCTCAAACACCTACAATTTATTTCTTATCTAATGATTTAGATTTTACTGGTTATGATTGGGTAATCAATAAGAAGGATAAATGTAATGCTTTCTCTCAATTATTTAATGGTAATAATCATACAATTTCTAATTTACATATTGAGGGTGAAGCTGCTGGTGAAAAGACTTTAACATTAAATGTATTCTATAAGCTTTATCACGGTACATTAATGAATTTCAAGTTTGATAATATTTCAATTATAAGTAAGGATTATGATACTGATTATGGTAAGCAAATTGGTATTGTTGGTGATTTACAAGGCGGATATTTACATAACATTAGAATTACTAAATTTAAGGGTTCTGCAAAGGAATCAGTTGGTGCTTTAGTTGGTCAAGTAACAGGTGGCTATAACTATATTACAAACTGTTCATTAGTTAACCCAATCGTTGATAATGTTAATGACAATGAATATCAAATTTCTGTAACAAATAAATATGCAGCAGGTCTAGTTGGTAATGCTCAAATGAATTCAGATCAATCTGAACTTGAATTAACAATTTCTAATTGTTATGTTAACGCAATTATTGGTGATGGTAATGATGCAGCTGGTAATATCGGTGGTATCCTAGGACGTGCAAAGAATGATAGTGCTAAGTATTTAATTGATATTAATCACTGTGTATATGTCGGTACAGTAATTGGTCATGGTCAATATAATGGTGGTATTGTTGGTGATTTTGATAATGGTCAAGGTCATATCAAGATTAATAACTGCTTATCAGATGTAGTATTCATTTATAATGAATTAACATTAAATGCTGATGTAGCATATAGTGAGAATACATCTCAATTTTATGCTCATAAGAATTCTAACCCAATTGTTGGTCGTGCTGTAAAGGGTGAATTAGGTATTTATGAATGTGGAAGCAATGTTGGTTCTTGGAATGAATATTATTCTCAATATATTAATTCTATTTCATTAGTATTTGAAATGAGAGATGATGAAACAGATGAAAAGAAAATTCTATATGCAGATTATGTGAGTGGCTATCTTGATTTAGATTTGGAAAATATTTGGAATTTTGCTCAAGTACTAGATTCAAATGGTAAAGCTATCGGTTATACAATTTCTTTAAAGTAATAGAATAATTATTTCAATTAAGAAAGAATGAATTTGAAAAATAATTCATTCTTTTTTAATTTTTATACTCGAATATTGTCAATATGTGAAAAAAAATTTATTTACAATATATTTATTTATTGATAAAATATAGAAGAAGTATTTTGCAAAAAAATGGAGAAACAAAAAATGAGAAAAAAAATTTGTGCTGCTTTGTTGACCTCGATACTTATACTTGTTTCTAGCTGTACAACTAAGCCTCAACAACCTACTAATTCTGGAGCAATACCCCCAACAAATACTAGCATAAATACTGTAGCTACTAGCTCAACTACAATTTCTTCAAGTACTAGCTCGTTACCTACAGCAACTATTAAACCATCTACTACAATTAAAAATTTCTCATTAGAAGAAGGCTTTTCTAAATTAAAATCCATTAGATATGCAACTATAAATGAAAAAACTTCTGCAAAAAAAGATAATAATACCTTAGTAGCAACAAGAACTACTAATGTTGATCTTGATAATAATTATTATTATGCTGATATATCAAGCAGTAATAATAAAGGTTCATTACAATATGCCGATAATTCTTTTTATTATAAATTATCAAACGCATCAAGTGTTGAATGCTATACTGAAACAAATGATATATTTAGAACTATAGGAATATCTAATCTATTAGATTCAAATTTAAATTATAAAAAAAGAACTGATGGAACATATCAGCTATCAGTATTAAATGAAGTTTCAAACTATAATTCTATTTTTGATAATATAAATTATGATTTTGGTACAAATTATGTATATAATCCAAGCTATTTGAAGCTTTATTTAGATATTGATAATAATGAAATAAGTAAAATTACAATTGATGCTTCATATATTTTTGGTTCTTTTTATAGTGAAATAAAAAGAGAAATAACAATAAGCTATGAAGAATTTGAAAAAAAGCCGTTTGATTTATCATCAGGTAATAAATACTATACTAATGTAGGCGACACATTAGAAACCTACGTTCAGGAAATGGTATATAAATATGGAGACTCTATTTATATCAAGTCAGGCGATTTTGATATGCTTATAGATGCTGGACAAACAAATGATGGTGAAAATGTTAATAGGCTACTACAGGAAAAATGTACTGATCATAAGCTTGAGGTACTAATTGGTACTCATGGACATCAGGATCATTTGGGTGGCTTTACTACAGGTGCCTTAGATTCTATAACTAGTGTAGGATTAATAATAGATTATGGCTATACTGGCGGTGCTGCGGATTATGGTTATGAAAGATACCGTGATTATTTTAAAGATTGTGACTATTATTCAGCTTATGATTGTGTAAATCTAACTAATGGCGCTTCAAAGATCTATAATTTCTCTAGTGATTTATCATTAGAGGTATTAAACACTGGTGCTTATCAAGCTAAAGATACTCAATTACATTCTGGTTGTGAAGATGAAAATGAGCACAGTGTTGTTGTGAAGCTTACATATAAAGAACATTCATATTTATATACAGGAGATATTTCTGGTAATTATGAAAGTTATTTAAAGCAAGAGGATATTCAAAATATGACAGTTTATAAGGCTGCCCATCATGGTAGTCAGACTCATAATTCGAATTCTCAATCTTTTATGAATTATGTTAATCCAGAAATTGCGGTTGTATCAGCTGCAATTGTTAATTCTGATAATATTCTAGATTCTGATCAAGCACATCCATCAAGTGGATTTGTTAGAAGAATTTTAAATACCTCAAAAATAAAACTATCACGCAATTTATATTATAATGGTACAATGGGTACTATTCATTTAGTTGATGATGGTGTTAATAGTATAGATGTAACAGGCTTAGGCGCTACTAAGGGTTATTCAATAAAAGGCACTAAGGTTACTGGTGAAGAAAATAAAAAGTTCGTAGAAACTCAATTTTATACTAGAAAATATTAATAACTGGAGGTTATCAAATGGAAGTAAAATTGATTGGCTTGACAAAAGAATTTGACAAGCAAGGTAAGAAAAAAAGAGGAGCTCCTCAAGAAAAGGTTATAGCAGTAGATCATATTAATATTGATATTCCTGATGGAAAGCTTATTGGTCTATTAGGCCCATCTGGCTGTGGTAAATCAACAACATTATATATGATTGCAGGTTTACATATGCCAACTGATGGTCAAATTTTCTTTGGTGATAGAGAAGTTACAAATTTACCACCTGAGAAGAGAGGTATTGGACTTGTATTCCAAAATTATGCCCTATACCCACATTTATCTGTAGCAGAAAACATTATGTTCCCATTATTAAGCCGTAAGGAACCAAAGCAACAAGCTTATGATAAGGCTTTTGAAATGGCTAAGCTAGTAGGTATTGAAAACTACATGGATCGTAGGCCAAGTCAATTATCAGGTGGACAACAACAAAGAGTTGCGATAGCACGTGCTTTAGTTAAAATGCCTGAGGTATTATTACTTGATGAGCCATTATCAAATCTAGATGCTCGTTTACGTCTACAAACAAGAGAAGAAATTAAGAGAATTCAAAGAACAACAGGTATTACAACAATATTCGTAACACATGATCAAGAAGAAGCTATGAGTATTTCTGATGAAATCGTAGTAATGAATTTTGGTGTTGTTCAACAAATTGGTGTTCCTCAAGAGGTTTATAATGAACCAATTAATGAATTTGTAGCTAAATTCTTAGGTACTCCACCTATCAATATTGTTGAAGCAAGCTATAAGGATGGTCATATTACATTTGGTAGTCAAGAGTTTAATGATACAATCTCTACTCCAGCATTAGTAGATTTTACTGAGTCTATTCATTTAGGATTCCGTCCTGAATTCTTTGTTATTGACGAAAATGGTCCATATCAAATGGATGTTGAATTTGTTGAATATATTGGTCGTGATAAGACTGTTATTTTTAGATTACCAGGTATTGAAGGTAAAACATTTAAGTGTATTGTTCCATCTGGAATTCTAGTTGAACCAGGAAATTCTTATAAATTCTCATTAAATAGATACTTCATCTTTGATGATCAAGGAAGGAGAATTAGATAATGCTAGAATGGAAAAAGGATGGATGGAAAGCAGCGTTATGCTTAGCACCTATGCTTATTCTAATGGGCTTATTTACGTTTTACCCTATTGTTAATACAATTATTACCTCATTTAAGGTTTATCCAGATAATGCAACAGGTATTAATGATTATATTGGCTGGGGCTTTAGTGCTTATTTTGATCCTGCTTATAGTCCTTCTATGGAAACATGGGAATGGGGAAAGGAAATACCAGTATTACAGGATACTGCATTCTGGCATGCTGTATTATTCACAGTATTATTAGCTGTAATTTCAGTTCCACTTTCAATTATTATTGCTTTATTAATTTCTGTAGCTTTATGCTCTATAAAGCCATTAAGAGGCTTTTTCCAAACAATATTCTTCCTACCATATGTTACTAATGGTATCGCATTTGGTATGGTATTCGCATCCATATTCTCCTATAATGGTCTGATAAATGGTATGTTTAATACAGTTGTAAACTGGATTGGAGATATTCCAACTACTATGGGTAGCAAGACTGTTGAAATGTGGGCAGGTATTATTGTTATTGTAGTTTATACAATTTGGAATGGTTTAGCATTTAAGATTCTAGTATTTGTTGGTGGTATTCAAGGTATTGATAAGCAATATTATCAAGCAGCACAACTAGATGGTGCTTCAAAGTGGAGAGTATTCAGAAAGATTACATTACCACTTCTTTCCCCAATGGTTTTATATATTACTATTACATCGTTAATTGGTGCCTTTAAGGCTTATTCTAGTATTGTCGCTATTTATGGTGACTCAATGGGTAGTGGTAGTGATTCACAATTCATGACTGCTGTCGGATATATTTATAATAGCTTTAACCAGGTTACTGGAGCATCACAATGGCAATTATTACCAGTTTCATCTGCATCTGCAGTTGTATTATTTATTCTTATTATGATCGTTACTGGATTACAAATGCTTTATAATAAGAGACGTGTACATTACTAGGAGGTTAAGATGGAAGAAAGATATTTTGAAAGTAAGCAAGAAGAAAGAAAATATAAAACAATTAAAATTGTTAAAGATGTTATTTTATATTTAGTTTTAACCTTCTTTGCTTTATTTACACTTATACCTTTTATGTGGATGGTATTTTCTGCATTTAAGTCAACTGCTGAAATTCAAGATACTACTGTAGCACAAGGATTATTACCTAAGGAATGGACATTCAATTTAAAAATATTCTTCGCTGATGAAAAATATGCAATGATTTGGCGTTATATGGGAAATACTCTTTTAGTTGGTTTTATTTCTACTATATTAACTGTTGTTATTACAGTACTTGCTGCATTCGCATTTGCTAGATTATCATTTAAGGGAAGAGAGTTAATTTTCTCAATTTTACTTGCTACAATGATGATTCCAGGAGAAATGATGATTATTACGAACTTTACTACTGTTGCAAATTTTGGATGGCTTGATACCTATACGGCATTAATTGTTCCATTTGTCACAAGTGTATTCTATACATTCTTCTTAAGACAAAACTTTAAACAAATTCCTAATGAATTATATTATGCTGCAAAGGTTGATGGTGTTACTGATTTTGGTTATTTATGGAAGGTTATGATTCCAATTGCTAGACCTTCAATTGTTACAATTACTATTCTTTCTATGATTGGTAGCTGGAATGCTTATATTTGGCCTCGTACAGTTACAAGTAGAAAGGAAATGAACCTAGTTACTAATGGTATTATGGAACTATTTAGAAACGATAGTGGTTTAGTAAACACAAATTATGTAATGGCTGGTATGTTATTAGTATCATTACCATTATTAATCGCATTTATTGTATTTAGAAAGTATATCATGAATGGTGTTTCACGTTCTGGTATCAAAGGATAAAAGGAGAAAAAAATGAAAAAGAAAATTATTCTTACGGCAGCTATGACATTAGCTTTAGGAGTTACTTTAACTGCTTGTAATCAGTCAGCAGGAACTAGTGTACCATCTAATACTGGTGCTGCTACTCAACCAACTACTGATAATTCTAATGAATTAAAGGAAATTTATGACGAATTAAAGGCTGGTAAAAAAGTATCATTTGAATTTTGGCATTCATTTGGTGATGCAGTGTCTGCACCATTAAAGGAACTAATTGAACAATTTGAAGAAGAAATGACAGCTAAAGGTTTTAATATCACTGTTAATGTTACAAATAAAGGTGGAGGATATGACGGATTACGTAGTTCTATAAATCTTGGTGCTGATAGTGGTTCTATTCCTACATTAGCATTAGGATACCCAGATCACTTTGCTGATTATATTAAGCAAGATTTATTACAACCATTAGATTCTTATGCATATAACAGCTATGAAGAAATTTCACTTGATGGCGTAACAAGTACAAAAAATGATTTTATTAGTACATATTGGGAAGAAACTCAAATGATTATTAATGGTCAAACTCGTGTAGCCGGTATTCCATTTAATAAATCTACAGAAATTATGTATTATAATTCAAGCATGGTTGATCCAATTCTTTATAAATTAGGTTACATCACTTATGATGAATCAACTAAAACTTATGGTGATTGGATAAATCCAACTTGGGAACAATTATTCGCAGTGGGTAAATATATCAATGATAATAAAACTACATTAACTTATAAACATAACAACGCAGAATATAGTGTTGATAAGGATATGCGATTCCCTATTTATGTAGATAGCCAATCCAACTTCTTTATTACTACATCTCGTCAATGGAATGGTGCTGGTAAATATACAACTATTGACTCTGATGGTAAGGGTACAGTTACTGCATATAATAATGCAAATAAAGCAACTCAAGAATATTTCTTAGATAAAGCTAAGAACAATATTTTCCAATTCCCAGGTGCTGGTGGTACTGGTTCATATGGTTCTTCATATATGGCAACTAATAAAGCATTTATCTCTATCGGTTCTACAGCTGGTGTTAAGAATAATGCTTCTAAGAATTATTATTTAAAAACTACTACAGTTCCTCAAAAGGAATATGGTGCAAATGCAAATAACGCTGTTATTCAACAGGGTACAAATTTAGCTATCTTAAAGAAGGCTTCTGATAAGTATCAAATGATGGCTTCTTGGTTATTAATTAAGTTCTTATCATCATCTGAAAGCCAAGTTTATTTCTCAACTCAAACTGGTTATTTACCTGTTCGTCAATCAGCAAGAGAAACTGAAGAATTTAATAAATTATTAAATTGCTACAAGTGGAATTTCAGTAGTTTAAATGCAGAAGATAAGATGTATTTTTCTCAATATGCTGAAGTATCAAAGGGAATTAATTCTGCTTTAGCTGAAACAAATTATTATTATACTGATCCTGCATTCAATGGTTCTTCAATCGTTCGAGATGAACTAGAAACATGTGTTAACGATATGTATTTATATGGAAAAACATTTGATCAGGCAATGACAGCATTCTATAATACTTTAGCTAAATCAAGAATTACTGTTAAAAAGGGTGAGTAAGATGAAGAAGTGTAAAATTGCGATAATATCATTATCACTATTGCTAGCATTATCAGTTGCTTCATGTAACAATACTCAAACTCCATCATCAGGAAATACTACAACAGTAGCTCCTTCGGCTACAACAACTGTACCTACACTTCCAACTACAACTACAAATGTAAATCCAGGTGCTGCTTATTATGACAATCCAGCAGACCCCAAAAAACCATATGATCATTATTTTTCAAATAAGTTAACTTTAGCTGACTTAAATCCAACTATTTCAAGAGATGAAAAAGGTAAATTATCTGGTAATTTTATAGCTGATGGTATAGCTAAATTAACTTTAAAGTCAATTACAGATGGTGATACAGCTGTATTCAAATTGAATAATAATGAAAAGGATTCTTATACCGTAAGAGGTAAGTCTTATGATACTGTAACAATTCGTTTTACTGGTATTGATACACCTGAATCTACATCATCAATTGATCCATGGGGAAAAGCTGCTTCTAATTATTGTAAGGAATTATTAAAGAATGCAGAAGGAATAATTGTTGATGCTTTAGATGTTAAGCAGGATAATGAAATTGAAAGAAATTATTCAAATCGTGTTGATTCAAATGGTACACGTTGGTTAGGATTAATTTGGTATTGTCCAAAAGGAAAAGACTCAAATGAATTAAGTAATTATCGTTCTTATCAATTAGATATGATTGAGGAATGCTATACTGAAAGTGTTCATTTTAATTCTACAAGATATGCATACAATGCATCAAAATCTAAAGAACCACTTCTATATTCAAGATATGAATCAGTTACAGATTCAATCTCTGGTGAAGTAACTAAGAGATATGGATCATTAACATTAAGTGAGTTATTCTTTGAAGCAGGTAATAGAATGGCTAAAACAGGAACTAAGCTAAGAGCTCAAGGTGAAATAGATGAGCATTATGACTATTCAAAGACACCAACAAAGCTTACTATTACTGAAGCAATTTCTCAAATTGATACTTTAATGTCTCGTGGTACATATGTTGAATTAACGGGTGTTATAACTAGATATATTGGCTCTAACTTCTATTTACAAGATAAATCAGGTACTCCATTATATATCTATATGGGTATAAATGGTAATTCAATTTCTGATATTTATAATGTTGGAGATACAATTAAAATTCGTGGTCGTCTATGCGAATATGGTGGACAATATCAAATGTCAGATGTAATTTATAAAGCTTCAACATTTGGTTATGCTGATGAGGCTGATAAAGTTGATATGCCTGATCCAATTGATATTAATGATATGTCATTTAGTGAAATTAAACAAAACTTAGGTAAGCTTGTTACTTATAACATTACTATTGGTAATATTGGTTCTTATGATAAGAATAACAATTATTCTTTAACAAATAATAATGTAATGAAAGATTTCCAATTAGCTTATGTTAATAAGGAAAAAAAAGTAGAGTTCTATACTACTGAAGAGTATAATGCTTTAACATCTGAACAAAAGTCAAATCTTGAAGCAGTAAAAATGGATTATGATCCTAATAAATTACAGGTTCGTGTTAATGGTACACTAGCTCCTACTTATTCAAAAGATGGTTTTGTTGAAGGAAAAACTTATAAGGTTACAGGTATTTTAAGTATTTACGCTAACGAAGATTATACTGTTCCATTTTCTTATCCAAGCTATCAAATTGTAGTTGGTAATAGAAATTTAAATGGTACAATCGTTAACGAAATTGAGGAAGTAAAATAGTTTAGGGATAATGCTTAATTTTAAGCTTTATCATATATGAAAAAAGGAAAGGTAAAAAAAATGAAAAGAAAAAGTGTATTAGTAGGCTTGTTATCATTAACAGCTGTGTTAGGACTTGCTTCTTGTGGTGGAAATAATTCAACAACTACAGCTCCAAGTTCAACAGTAGCTCCATCAGCTACAACTACAACAGTAGTTCCATCAACTACAACTACAGTTGTTCCATCAACTCCATCTTCAACAGTTGATCCAACTGAAGAAACTAAGGAATTAATTGATACTGCATTAAGTCAATTAGAAATTTCAGGAACAATTGAATCTTCAACTTTAACTTTAAAAACAACAGGTATTGGTGGTGTACGTTTTAGTTATACATCTAGTAATCCAGATGTAATTAGTATTACTGAAGGAGCTGCCACTGTTAATAGACCAGCATTTGGTGAAGAAGATGCTACAGTAACTATTACAGCAATTGGTATTTTAGATGATGTTGAATCCTCTAAAACATTTACTGTTACAGTAAAGGCTTTAGTAGATGATTCTATTAGTGTTAGTGAAATTAAATCTTCAAAAACAGGAACTGCAATCAAAGCTCATGGTGTTGTTTCAGGAATTTTATTTGCAGCTAACTCAACTACAGGTGAAAAGTATAGAGCTGGTTTTTATTTAACAGATTCTACAGGTACAATTTATGTTTATGGTTCACAAGTTGCTGCCAACGTTTCAGTAGGAAATGAGGTTTATTTCTCAGGTTCAGTTAATGAACACAATTCAATTAAACAAATTTCATCTCCAGCAAACTTAAAGGTTTTAAGTGAAACTTCTACAGTTGATTGGACTTCTGTTGTTAAAGACAAGACAATCGTTGATGTTAAAAATCTTGGCGCAGAAGCATGTGGTAATGTTTATGAATTAACTATTTTAGTTTATAAGAATGACTACAATGTTTACGCAATTGAGGATATTGATTATCAAACTTCAAAAGTTTCTTTAAATGAATATTTCTCAGGTTCTGTATCTACAGATAATACAGATTACGCTCCATGGCTACAAGGCAAGGAAGGCCAAATTTTAAAGGTTTATTACATGGTTAATTCTTTAAATAGTAAAGGCGTTCCAAGAGGAAATGTTTTAAATGTTTTACCTTTATCAGAGACTGAACAAGGTCAATATATCTCTAAGGTATTACCAGCAACTATTTCTCTAGAAAATAAATATACAGAGATTACTACAATTGATTTACCTACAGTAATTACAGGATATGAAAGCTATTCATTAGCTTGGTCATTAGGTGAAAAATCTACAGGTGCAACAATTGAAAATGGTAAGCTAACAATTACTCCAACTGATTCTTTACAAAAGTTTACATTAACTGTTACAGCTTCTAGAGAGGGTGCAGAGCCTGTTACTTATTCATTTGCTGAAGTACAGGTTAAGAATTCATTTGAACCTATGACTTTTGCTGAATATAATGCTTTAGCTAATAATGCTAGTTGTTATATTGAGGCTAAGCTAGTATTAAATGTAGGCCAAGAATATTATTTTGTAGATAAAGATGGTAACTATTATTTAGTATTTGGAAAATATTCAGATGTTGAGGTAGGAAAAGTATATTTTGTTAATGGTAGTATTTCTATTTACAATAGCTTACGTGAATTAAAAGCTACTTCATTTGAAGAATCAACTACAGAGATAACTATTCCTGCTGCAAAGAATATTACTGAAAGTGCTTCAGTATATTCTAAAGATGGAACTTTAGCTGATGAATTACAAAATCAATATGTAACAATCACTGGTATTGCTTCAGCAGCAAAAGAGTTAACTGTTAATGGTACTGTTATTTCTTTATATGGAAAAAATAGTGTTACAGTTGAATTAACAACTGGTCATTCTTATACTATTACTGGATATGCTTCATTAAATAAATCTAAAACTCAAATTGTTGTTTATTCAACTGATTCAATTGTTGAGGCTGAATTAACTCCTGAACAAAAGGTTAATACAACAGTTGAAGCTATTAAAGCTCAATTTGCAGAAAAGTTTACAAATGCTTCTACAACTGTAACTTTAAACAATGAATTTAATTTAACAATTACTGTTACTCTTGGTGATGGTTCAATTTTAAGTTATGCAGATGGTGTTATGACAGTTACAGCAACAGCTACAGAAGCTACTCAAACATTTACAGTTAAGGTAGCAACTGGTACAGGTGTTGAAAAAGAAGAAACAATTACTGTTTCTTCTCTATATGATTCTGTTCAAAAGGTTACTATTACAAAGACTGTTAAAGATATTGCAACTTCAAACTCTTGGGAGAATTCAAAACAATATAATTCAATTGCTTTAGATGATAATGTTACAGTAACAATTACAGGTGGACAAAATAGTGGTAAATATTATGATAGTGGTAATGAATGGAGAATATATCAAAATGAAAGTCCAAAGATTACTATATCTTCAACAACTAAGAAAATAATTTCTGTAAAAATCACTTATGCAATTAAGAATACTGGTATATTAGTTGATTCAAATAATAATAATATTACTTCTGATACAGTTGTTACTGTTAATGCAAATAGTGTAGAGTTCAGCGTTGGAAATACTTCAACTGCTATGAATGGCCAAGTAAAAATTACTGCTTTTGAAGTAATTTATGAAGCTTAATTTTATTTATCATATTTGATAAAAAATAAGAAATAAGTATTTGATAATACTTCTATAAGAAAATGTTTTCTCAAGTCTCATAATTTTATGGGACTTTTCTTTTATTTATACACAAAAATGAATGTGCATATTAACTATGGGAAAAAATGTAAAATTGTGGAAAAGCAGACTTTTTGTTTTGCTTTTCTTTTCTTTTTATTCACTTTGTTATATAATTTGTATCGTGCGAGGGAAGAGTATGCTAGAAACTGTTAAAAATTTTATTAATAAAAACAATATTAATATAGATTCACCAGTTATATGTGCTGTATCAGGTGGTGCAGATTCTGTAACTCTAATACATGTCCTATATGATTTAGGATATAAAGTAATATTAGCTCATGTTAATCATCATAAAAGATTACAATCAGAGCTAGAAGAAGAAAGAATGCGTTATCTTGCAAGCACACTAGATGTACCATTTGAATTATTATCATACCATTATGATGGAAATGATAATTTTCATAATGATTCTCATAACGCTAGGTATAATTTTTTTAGGAGCCTATGTAAAAAATATAATACTAATATTATAGCTACAGCTCATCATTCAGATGATCAAATCGAAACTGTTCTAATGAAAATTCTTGAAGGTAGTAATCTTTATGGATATGGTGGAATAGCTATTGAGTCAAATGATGGTGATTATAGAACTATTAGACCTCTTTTATGTGTATCTAAGAATGAAATATATTCTTATGCTAAAAAAATGAATTATGAATATTTTGAGGATTCATCAAATCATGAGGATTTATTTTTAAGAAATAGAATTAGACATCATGTTGTTCCTTTATTAAAAAATGAATGTGAGGATTTAAATAATAAAATAGTAGAATATACTATTCAATTACATGAAGCCTTTGATTTTATTAGAAAAAATAGTATAGAATACCTAAAAAATCATAATAATAAGATTGAATATGATAGCTTTTCTTTATTAGATATTGCTATAAAAAAAGATATTATATCTTATATGCTAGAGACCTATAATATTAGAAAGAATAATAATATAATATTACAAATATTATCTTTATTTAACTCTAATTATGGCTATAAGGAAATCTCCTTAGAACAAGATTATTTATTTATTAGAGCCTATGATATTGCATATATTTCTAAGAAAAAAAATAATGATTTAGAGGAAAAAAAGATTAATCTTAAAGATGAAGTAATATTTAATAAAAAATATAAATTTTATTTTTCAAAAAATAAACCTTTAAATAATGCAAAGTATCTTAAATTATGCTATAATAACGTGGAATTACCATTTACTATTAGGAATAAAAAAACAGGAGACAGAATAGAATCATTAGTAGGTACTAAAAAGCTTAGTAGAATATTTATTGATAATAAAATACCTAGTGATAAAAGAGATGAAATTCCTGTTATTTTAGATAATAATGGTAATGTATTATGGGTTTACGATTTAATTAAATCAAAGTCTATATATGAACAGAAAAATGGAGAACTATATTTTGTATGTGAGGTAAGTTATGAATAATGATATTAAAAAAATAAGTGTTTCTAAAGAACAAATTTCTGAAATAAATTGTCGTTTAGGTAAGGAAATAAGTAAGGATTTTGAAGGTAAGAATCCGTTATTTATTGGTTTACTTAAGGGATGTGTTCCTTTTATGTGTGATTTATTAAAAAATGTTACTATTCAATGTACTACAGAATATGTTAAGGTAAGTTCTTATTATGGAACAGAATCAACTGGTTCTGTAACTGTTAAGGGAGAATTTCCAAATGTAGAAGGAAGAGATGTTATTCTTGTTGATGATATTCTTGATACAGGAAGAACATTAAATGAATGCAAGAAGATATTATTAGAAAAGAAGGCTAAAAGTGTAAGTCTTTGTGTTCTATTAGATAAGCCAGAGGGTAGAAAGGTTAACATTCAAGCAGATTATGTTGGTGGATTAGTACCAAATGAATTTGTTGTTGGATATGGCCTTGATTATAATGAGCATTATCGTAATCTTCCATATATAGGAGTATTAAAGGAAGAAGTATATTCAAAATAGGAGGTAATTTATGCAGGATAATAATCAAAAAAATCAAAACAAAAAGCCTAAATTTAAATTTGATTGGTTTTTTACACTATTTATCATTATGGCAATTATTGGTGTTGTTACATTAATTAATTATTTATCTACACCAACAACTGATACATTGACTTATAGTGAAGTTGTATACTATGCTAAACAAGGCAAGATTGAAACAGATAAAAATGGTGTTCAAATCTATGCTTCACCTGTTGGTGGTGAAAATTACAATATGTATACATTAACTGGTACATATAAGCCTGAAGGACAAGATAAGACAAAGAGTTTCCAAGCAACTGTATTAGTTAGTGAGCTTGAAGCTTTAAAAAAGGAAGTTAAGGATAATTCAGGAAATGTTGAATTAGTTTCAATTAGACTAAGTGCTCTTACACAAAATGTTTGGTTATCATTATTAGTTTCATTCTTACCATATTTAATTATTGGTATTCCATTTGTTTTAATAATGATGAGGCTTATGAAGCAGCAAGGTGGAGGAAATGCCTTCGATTTTGCTAAATCTACAGCTAAATTATCAAGAGGTAAAACTGTTACATTTAAGGATGTAGCTGGTTGTGATGAGGAAAAGGAAGAATTAGTAGAAATTATTGATTTCTTAAAAAATCCTCGTAAATATAATGAAATAGGTGCTAGAGTACCAAAGGGTGTAATTCTATTTGGTCCTCCAGGAACAGGTAAAACATTACTTGCAAAGGCAGTTGCTGGTGAAGCTGGTGTTCCATTCTTCTCTATTTCTGGTTCTGATTTCGTTGAAATGTTCGTAGGTGTTGGTGCTTCACGTGTTCGTGATATGTTTAAGACAGCTAAGGAAAATGCTCCATGTATTATCTTTATTGATGAAATTGATGCAGTTGGTCGTCAACGTGGTGCTGGTATGGGTGGAGGACACGATGAGCGTGAACAAACACTTAACCAATTATTAGTTGAAATGGATGGATTTAATGGTAATACAGGTATTATCATTATGGCTGCAACAAACCGTCCAGATGTTCTAGATCCAGCATTGTTACGTCCAGGTCGTTTCGATCGTCAAATTACAATTGGTAATCCAAATGTTGTTGGTCGTGAGGAAATATTAAAGGTTCATGCTAGAAATAAGCATTTAGATCCATCTGTTAAGCTTTCTGAGATTGCTCAAAGAACTCCAGGCTTCAGTGGAGCTGATATTGAAAATCTATTAAATGAAGCTGCATTACTTGCTGCTAGAGATAATCGTAAGGTTATTACTACTCAGGATATTGATGAAGCAATTGATAGAGTAATGATGGGACCTGCTAAGAAGAGTAAAAAATATACTGAACGTGAAAGGAATCTTGTTGCTTACCATGAAGCAGGACATGCTATTATTGGTTTAAAGCTTGAAAATGCTTCAGTAGTTCAAAAGGTTACAATTATTCCAAGAGGTCAAGCTGGTGGATACAATCTAATGATGCCTAAGGAGGAAACATATTTCTCTACTAAATCTGAATTATTAGATTCTATTACAGGCTTCTTAGGCGGACGAGTTGCTGAGGAGATTATGTTTAATGAGGTATCTACAGGTGCTTCTAATGACTTCCAACAGGCTACAAAGCTAGCAAGAGCTATGGTTACTGAATATGGTATGTCTGATTTAGGTCCAGTTCAATATGAACAGCCTAATGGTAGTGTATTCTTAGGTAGAGATTATCTAAAGGATAAGAATTTCTCAGATCAAGTTGCTTTAGAAATTGATAGAGAAACTAGAAGAATAATCGAAGAATGCTATGCAAATGCTAAGAAGGTTATTAATGATAATCTAGATCTATTAAAGAGAATTGCTTATTATCTATTACAAATTGAGACATTAACTAAATCTGAAATTGATGAAATTAATGAAACAGGTGTTATTTCTTGGTATGAGGAAAAAAGAGCTAAGGATGAAGCAGAAAAGAATAACTCTAATCCAAATATAACTCTAACATCTAATACTACTGAAAATACTAATATTAATACTAGTGATAATAAGACTACAGATAATCCTGAATCAAATGATTCTAATAATTCAGAATCAAAGGCTTAATAATGAGACTTGATAAATATTTAAAGGTATCTAGACTTATAAAAAGAAGAACTCTAGCAAAAGAGGTTGCTGAATCTGAAAGAATTTATGTAAACAATCAGGTGGCTAAACCATCAAAAGAGCTTCATATTGGAGATACTATAACAATTGAGTTTGGTAGTAAAAGAGTTACTGTTAGAGTTACCTCATTAGAGGCAACTACTAAAAAGGCTTTAGCTACTACATTATATGAATTTGTTAGTGAAGAAAAAAAGGATATTTAATAAATCAGCTATATACTTTGGTGTATAGCTTTTTTATATTATATTTGTATACACTAGCTACCTTTACTTTAGATTCTTAATATTAATGCGAAAATAGCTTTTTTTTTAATTTTAATACCAAAGACTAGTATTTAATATGCTTCTTAAATTAAAACTCTTAAAATGGTCAATATATGAATAATTATTTTGGATATTTATTTTTATTTAATTTAATAGTATAATGGTTAAGAATATAAAAACTTGTGAGGATTTTATGAAAAAAATAGGATTTGACAATGCTAAATATTTAAAAATGCAATCTGAGAATATTAGAAAAAGAATTAACCAGTTTGGTGGAAAACTTTATCTTGAATTTGGTGGAAAAATATTTGATGATTGTCATGCATCAAGAGTATTACCAGGCTTTGCAGTAGATGCTAAGCTCCAGCTATTATTAGAGCTTAAGGATCAGGTTGAAATGATAATTGTTATCAATTCAGATGATATTGAAAATAATAAAATTCGTGCTGATTTAGGTATTACCTATGATTTAGATGTATTAAGATTAATTGATGCTTATAGAAGTAAGGGATTATATATTGGTTCTATTGTATTATCTCGCTTTAATAGTCAGCCATTAGCTATTAAATTTGAAAATCAATTAAAAAGCTTTGGTATAGCAGTTTATCATCATTATACAATTCCAGGCTATCCATCTGATGTAGATTATGTTATTTCTGATGAGGGCTATGGAAGAAATGATTATATTAAAACCAAAAAAGAATTAGTAGTTGTAACAGCACCAGGACCTGGTTCTGGTAAAATGGCTACATGCTTATCTCAGCTATATCATGATTATAAAAATGGTATTAAATCAGGTTATGCTAAGTTTGAAACATTCCCAATTTGGAATCTACCACTTAAGCATCCTGTTAATTTAGCTTATGAGGCTGCAACAACAGATTTAAATGATGTAAATATGATTGATCCATTTCATTTAGAGGCATATGGAGAAGCAGTAGTTAACTATAATAGAGATATTGATATCTTCCCTGTATTAAAATCAATGTTTATAAAAATATATGGATCGTCTCCATATTCATCTCCAACTGATATGGGTGTTAATATGGCAGGATATTGTATTTTAGATAATGAGGTAGTATCAAAGGCAGCTGAACAAGAGATAATTAGAAGATACTTCCATGCTTTATGTCAGCATAAGCTTGGTTTATGTAGTAATACTATTGTTTCTAAAAATGAGCTTTTATTAAAGAGCGCTGGAGTTAATATTTCTGATAGACCTGTAGTTGAAGCTGCAATAAAAAAGTTTGAGGAGGCTCATTCCTCTGCAATTGCGATAGAGCTTTATGATGGTAAAATTATTACTGGAAAGTCATCTGAAATGTTATCAGCAACCTCTGCAATGCTATTAAATAGTTTAAAGTATTTATCTAATATTCCTGATGATTTACCTATTATTTCAGAAAATGTATTAAAGCCTATTATAGATTTAAAAATGAGTCACTTTGGTTCTAAGCGTCCAAAGCTTAGAGCGGATGAAATATTATTAGCATTATCTATTACCGCAACAACATCTCCTGTTGCGAAAAGAGCATTAGACCATTTAGAGGAATTAAGATTCTGTGAGGCTCATTCTTCTAAGATTCTTTCAGTTAGTGATGAAAAAATATTAAAGAGATTAAATGTTAATTTAACTTGTTCTCCTAATTTAAGGGATGAAAACAAAATATTTCATGAGTAATTGATTCAAATATACTCTTATTATTTTATAATATTTAATAAGAGTTTTTCTTATTAGGGAGGAACTATGGTAAAAGGTAGTATTATTTTTCATAAAACATTACTTTGGGGAATTGTAACAAAAGTAGAAAATGATTTTTTTACAATATATTTTGAATCATTTGGAGAAAGAGTGATATCAAAGGAATTTATTGATTTAGATAAAAAAATGCTTGTAGAGATTCCTGAAGAATTTATAAAAAAATTAAATAGTGATGATTTATTTAGTGATTTTAAGCTTCAAACAATTGAACGTGGTGAAAGGTATTATAAAGAGGGAAGAATAGAGCGATTTTATATTAAAAATGGCCGCTTTTATGCTAAAGTTACAGGCTCTAATTCTTATGATGTTTTAATAAAATTTAAAACTGAATTTTTATGTACTTGTCCTGTTGTTATAAATTGTAAGCATAGTGTAGCAGTATTACTTGTTATTAAAGATATTATTAATAGATTAAGAGAAATAGATCTTAATAATACTAATTCTTTAAATGCTAATGAGAATATAATTAGAAACACTGGTAAATCTTTATATAGTAATTATTTTCTTTTTAATGAATATGACTATGTTGGTATTTATCCTATTTTTAAGTTTAAAGAATATGAAAATAATTTAATAAGTTTTAATAATGATGAAAAACTAGCATTTTTAATTGAATTAAATAATTATTTAGACAAGGCAATAATATTATTATATGTTAAGCTATTTGTATTATCATCTAGACTTTCTAATTATGTTGATTTTATTTGTGATAATAAAGATTTAGTTAATAATATATATAATACCTATTATAGAAATAAAACAAGAATAATTAATGGAATTGGATATCCTATAAATAATTCTGATAGAGAATCTATATTGTTTAATGATTATATAAATGGTAGATATGAATCTTTAATGGTTAATTATTTTACATATTATGGTTCAACATCTTCTTTAGTTGATTATTTAAAGGAAGCATTATTATATGTAAGTGATGAAGAATTAAATCGTCATTATGATGATTTAAAAATAAGAGGAATGACAGATAGCTCTAATTGTAATCTAATAATAGATAGATTAAATGAGGAAAATTTAGTATTAATGTCTAATTCTCATGCTGAGCTACTACAAAAAAATAATAGAATGAATAGATTAACTATTGATAGTGCTTTAAAAGCATTAAATTATTTTAACTCTGATTATTTTTGTAAATATATAGAAAATAATTATGAGAGATATTTAAGTAAACCAAGAGAATTCGCTTTATTACTTAAAAATAAATATTATGTAAGCCCTACTCCTTTAAAAATGATTATAATTAATATTTTTAAAAAATTACCTCATTCTAGATATTTAGTTCCAGCAATAGAAAAAAGATATCAACAAACTGAGCCTCTTCTTTTAGAAGAATTATTAAATGATAAAAATACATCAAAGCCAAGCTATATGAAAATAAATACAGATGATTTATTTTATTATTTTGATTTGAAATATAATGTTTATGAACGTAATAAAGAAATACACCTTGAGATTAATTTGAATTTTGAAAATATTTCTATCGCAAGTGCTAAAAAGATTGATAATGATTATTATTTAGAAAGCTTAGAGGTATTTAGTGATCTTCATCTTGGTAATTTCATTTTAGATTATGCTATGGATAATTATGGAGAGAATATTAATAATGATATTGAAAAAACTAAGGACTCTATAAAAAAGAAAAAATTTGAAGAGGATTTTAAGGTTTTAGAAAATGCCATAGATAGTTTTAGTAGTAGTATGAAGAATATGGATACTAATATTTCTAGAGGTGAAAAGGCTAAGCTTGATATTTATATGTCATCTGATAATCCTAGGGATTTAACTGTGAAAATAGGTATTAAGCAAATGTATAAGATTAAATCCTTAGGAGATTTATTGGATTCTTTTCTTTGTAATGAAATTAAGAAATATGGTAAAAATTTAATTTTTTCTCATAATCCAGATAATTTAATAGAGCCATATAGTACATTAATTAAATATTTAATTGAAATCTATTTTGAAATGGATTTAGGATATAGGACATATTATGGAGTAGCTCTTAAGGATTCTAATATGAATAAGGTATTTAATATATTAGATAAAAGCTATATTTACTTAGATGATAAGCCTATATTAATTAATTTAGAAAAGAAACCTGTTAGATATTTTATTGATGAAAATTATGTAATAAAATTTAAATTTGATTATAAATATAAGCTTCTTTTTATGTCAGATTATGTTTATATTATTAATTATAATTCCAATGAAATAAATTTAGCTGATATTAATAAAAATGAAATTCCTTTATTAAAGTTTTTCTATAACAATAATAATTTAAGTATTGAACCTATCAAGGAGAAATTTAGAGATGTAATTTATTCTAGATTTATTGATAAAATAGAAATAGATTCTACTCTTAGTAATGATTTTAAGATAAATAATGTTGAGATAAATGCTTATTTTGATTGGTATGATGAAAATATTAGCGTTAAGAATACATTTGAAAAGGATGGAGAAATTATTTTACCCGATAAATTAATTCAAGGTGGAGATTTATCTAAGGTTAATACATATAATGAATATTTGAAGCAATTAGGATTTGTAGATGGATTAATGAGTAATGAAGAAGATCAGCTTGAATTCTTTAAAATGGATTTTTCTTATTTAAGAAGCTTAGCTAATGTTTATTTATCAGATACAATTAATAATAAGAGTGTTTCAAATATTAATGCGCCTATTGTTAGGATTCAATATGAAAATAATATGCTTGAGGCTTTTTTAGTTGAATCTGAATATTCTGAAGAGGAACTTAAGAATATATTCAAGGCTTTAAAGAGAAAAAGAAAGTTTGCTTTATTAGGTGAAAATAAGATTATTGATTTAGATAATCCTGAGGCTATGGAGTTTTATCAGACTATTAAGGATTTGAGAATAAATGAATCTAAACCATTAGAAAGATATACATTACCAGTATACCAAGCCGTAAAAGCTTATGCTCATAGTAATAATTGTGAAATTGATGAGTATTTAGAGAATATGGTAAATGAGATTTCTACTTATAAGGATAGTAATATTTTATTACCTAAGGTTGATGCAAAATTGAGAGATTACCAGGTTTCGGGTTATAAATGGTTATCAGTATTAAAGAAGTATCATATGGGTGGTATTTTAGCTGATGATATGGGTCTTGGTAAGACTTTACAAATTATTACATTAATATTAGCTGATTTAGAAAAAAGACCATCTTTAGTTGTTTGTCCAAAGAGTTTGATTTTTAACTGGAAAACAGAGTTTAATAAATTTGCTCCTAGTCTTATAGTAAAAGAAATTTATGGTAATCAAGCTGAAAGAAGAGATGTTATTTCTAATATTAGTGAGGATGAAAAGGTTATTTATATAATATCCTATGATTCATTAGGTAGAGATATTGAATTTATTAAGCAAGGTTTTAATTTTTTAATTCTTGATGAAGCTCAAGCTATTAAAAATGTTAATGCTAAAAAGTCTGTTAATGTTAAGATTATCAAGGCTTCTTATAGATATGCCTTAACTGGTACACCTATTGAGAATAATGTTATTGATTTATGGAGTATTTTTGATTTTTTAATGCCACAGTATTTTGAGGATTTATCAGCATTTAAGAGTAGATATTTACATGACCCTAATTATACTGATTCAATTGCTAAAAAGGTAGCCCCATTTATTTTAAGAAGAACAAAGAAGGATGTATTAAAGGATTTACCTCCTAAATTTGAAAGAATTGTTACATGTGAGATGAATAATGAACAAAGAAAGCTTTATGATTCTATTTGTAATGAGGCTAAGGATAGATTAATGATTGGTGGAAAAGCATTTGATGTTTTACCTTTATTAACTAGATTAAGACAAATATGTATTGATCCTAGTATGTTTTTAGAAGATTATTTTGAATCTAGTGCAAAGATGGAGCTATTAGAAGAAATTATTACTGAGTATTTAGCTAATTCTCATCGTATACTTATTTTCTCTCAATTTGTTAAGGCTTTAGAAATAATAGAGAAATTTTTGAAGGAAAAGGGTATTGAGTATTATAAGATTACAGGTGATACTGATGCTAAAGATAGATTGATGATGTGTAATAAGTTTAATAACAATAATACTCCTATTTTCTTAATATCTTTAAAGGCTGGAGGTACTGGTTTGAATTTAGTTGGTGCTGATACTGTTATTCACGTTGATCCTTGGTGGAATAGTAGTGCTGAGAATCAGGCAACAGATAGAGCCCATCGTATTGGTCAAACTAGAAATGTTGAGGTTATTAAACTTATTTGTGAGAATTCTATTGAACAAAGAGTATTAGAACTTCAAAATATGAAGAAGGATATTATTGATAAATTAATTGCTAATAATGATGAAAGAATTAGTTCTATTTCTTTATCTGATTTACAATTTATTTTGAATTAAAAAGTTTATGATAGATAGTTTAGAGTGATATTTCATAAAACTATTTATGTGATTTTCTAATTTTAAAATAATATAGTTTGTATTAGTATATTAAATATTTAAAAGCAATGTAATTAGCATTATATGTTAATTTCATTGCTTTTTCATTTTGTATGAGCATATTTTTGCCAAAAATACCAAAAAGTTGTTAACGCTTTCAAAATATTCATGAAAAATATTGTTTTTTTATTTCTATAGTGTATAATGGACAAGTACGCATTTTTTTGGTATTAAAGGGGTAGAAATTATTATGGAAAAGAAGTACGTTTATCATTTTGAAGAAGCTTATGGTTTAGGTAAGGAGCTATTAGGTGGAAAGGGTGCAGGTCTTGCAGAAATGACTCATATTGGAGTATCAATTCCTGAAGGATTTACTATTACTACTGAGGCTTGTAGCTTATATTACAATAATAATGAAAGCTTAAATGATGAATTAATTGAAGAAATATATAAGGCTATTAATAAAGTAGAGGAAAAAACTGGTAAGATTTTTGGTGGAAATAAAAATCCATTATTAGTATCTGTAAGAAGTGGTGCTAGAGTATCAATGCCTGGTATGATGGATACTATTTTAAATTTAGGTTTAAATGAAACTACTGTTAGCGCACTTGCGAATGAAACAGGTAATGAAAGATTTGCTTATGATAGCTATAGAAGATTTATTTTAATGTTCACTAACATTGCAAAGAATCATCCAAGAACTGAAATGGATAATATGCTTGAGGATCTAAAGAAAAGTAAGGGATATAAGCTTGATACTGAGGTTACAGCATCAGAGCTTAAGGAGCTTGTAAATAAGTATAAGGATTATTATAAGAGTGTATTTAATGAAGAATTCCCAACTGATCCTTATGTACAGCTAATTGAAGCTATTACTGCTGTATTCCGTTCTTGGGATAATCCTCGTGCTAATGTTTATCGTATGATGAATAATATTCCTTATTCATGGGGTACTGCTGTAAATGTTCAGTCTATGGCCTTTGGTAATAAGGGTGAAACAAGTGGTACTGGTGTTGCCTTCTCTCGTGATCCTAGAACAGGTGAAAAGGTTGTTTCAGCTGAGTATTTACCAAATGCTCAGGGTGAGGATGTTGTTGCGGGCATTAGAACTCCACTTAATATTTCAGAGCTTGCTAAGCGTATGCCTGAGGTATATAAGGAATTTATGTATACTATTGAAAAGATGGAGCATCATTATAGAGATATGCAGGATATGGAGTTTACTGTTGAGGATGGACATTTATATTTCCTACAAACTAGAAATGGTAAAAGAACGCCTAATGCTGCATTAAAGATGGCTTGTGATATGGTAGATGAGGGTTTAATTACAGAGGATGAGGCTGTTTTAAGAATTGACGCAATGAGTTTTGATAAGCTATTATTACCTAATTTTGATAAAGATGATTTAGCGTCAAAGACTCCTGTTGCTAGAGGATTAGCTGCTGGACCTGGTGCTGGTGTTGGTAAGCTTGCTTTTAGTGCAGAAGAAGCACAATTACGCCATAAGAATGGTGAAAAGGTTATTTTAGTTCGTAGTGAGACATCACCTGAGGATATTACAGGTATGGTAGCAGCTGAGGCTGTATTAACTATGCGTGGTGGTATGACATCTCATGCTGCAGTAGTAGCTCGTGGTATGGGTAAATGCTGTGTTTGTGGATGTAGTGATGCTATTATTGATGAGGAAACTAGAACAGTTACTATTGAAGATAAGGTTTATAAAGATACTGATACTTTCTCTGTTGATGGTAATACAGGTAATGTTTATTTAGGAGCTATTAAGCTTGTTAATCCTGATTTAACTACTGGTTATTTTGGTAGATTAATGAAGTGGGTTGATGAGAGAAGAGCTTTAAATGTTAGAACTAATGCTGATACTCCATTAGATGCAAAGCAAGCATTAGATTTTGGAGCTGAAGGTATTGGTTTATGCCGTACTGAGCATATGTTCTTCCAAAAGGATAGAATCTTTATTATGAGAAAGATGATTTTAGCTGAAACTAAGGAAGAAAGGGTTAGTGCCTTAAATGAGCTTGAGCCTATTCAACAAGGTGATTTTGAAAAGCTTTATGAGATTATGGATGGCTTAAATGTTAATGTTCGTTTATTAGATCCACCTCTACATGAATTCTTACCTCATGAGGATGATTTAATTTTAGAATTAGCTAATGCTACTAATAAGACTGTTGAACAAATTAATGAAAAAATAAAGGAATTAAAGGAAGCTAATCCTATGATGGGTCATAGAGGATGTAGATTAGCTGTTACATATCCTGAAATTTGTGTAATGCAGGTTAACGCTATTATTAAGGCAGCAATAAATGTATCAAGAAAGCTTGGTAAAATAATTACTCCTGAAATTATGGTACCACTTGTATTAGATGTTAAGGAATTAAAGTTCGTTAAGAATATTATTACTAAAACTGCTGATGCATTAATAGCTGAATCAGGATTAGATATGAAGTATCATGTTGGTACAATGATTGAAATTCCAAGAGCAGCATTACTTGCTGATGAAATCGCAAAAGAAGCAGAATTCTTCTCATTTGGTACAAATGATTTAACTCAAATGACTATGGGATTCTCAAGAGATGATGCAGATAAGTTCTTACCTGCTTATTATGAAAATAAGATTTTAGAAGAAAATCCATTTAAGACTTTAGATCAAAATGGTGTTGGTAAGCTTATTACTAATGCTACAAAGTTAGGTCGTATGACTAGAAATGATTTACATATTGGTGTATGCGGTGAAACTGGTGGAGATCCTAAATCAGTTGAATTCTATCATAATGCTGGTTTAGATTATGTTTCTTGTTCTCCATTTAGAGTGCCTGTAGCTAGATTAGCTAGTGCGCAAGCTAATATTAAGTATCCAAGAAAGAAATAATTACTTTTAAAAATTAAATAAAAAGCCAATTAGAATTTTAAAAAGATAATTTTAATTGGCTTTTTTATTTGAATAAAAAATAAGTTATATAATTTAACCAAAATCTAGTTGACAAAATAAATAACATTGATATAATAAGATTGTACAAATTAAACAAATATTACTTCAAAAAGGAAACGAGGAATAAAAAATGGGTTATACAAAATTAGGAGAATTTTTAAGACTTAAAAGAATAAAGAATCATGAAGTAATGGGAGATCTTGCTGATTATTTAGGTGTATCAACAGCGTTTGTATCTGCAGTTGAAACAGGAAAAAGGAATATGCCTGAAGATTGGAAAGAAAAAATCATAAAAAAATATGATCTAAATGAATATGAAGTCGAAGAATTTGAAGAAGCAATAAATGAATCAAAAATTCAAGTAAAAATTAATTTAGTAGGTTTAACAAGTACAAAAAGACATCTAGCAATAGAGTTTCAAAGATCATTTGATAGTATTGATGATGAGAAAATAGAGGAACTCTTAAAAATTTTAGGAAAATAGGGAGGTATTTAATGGATTATAAAGTCTCTAAAATAATAAAAAGAGAAGAAATAAGAACTCTATCTAAAGTTATTAGAACTTTATTTGGATATAATGAATATGAAGAGGTTGATCCTGTATATATGTTAGAAATATTTAGTGATATATTTAAAGGAACAATAATTAATATTCTACCTGATGAGGAAATGCCTCCTAAAATACCTGCACGATGTTATCAAAATGATGATTTCACATATACAATTGAAATTAAAGAAAGTGTATATGATGGTGCGAGAAAAGAGAAAATAGGTGGATATAGAATGCATATAATGCATGAAATGAGTCATGTTATATTCTTTCAATTGGGATTTACACCTCTATTCGAAAGGACATATTCAAATAGAGAATTAAAGCCATATGAAAGTGCAGAATGGCAAGCAAAATCATTATCCGGAGAAATAATGATACCTCATGATTATATTTCTGATTATGATGTTGAAGAAATAGCAAGTAAATATGGAGTATCAATTGATGCCGCAACATTTGCCCAAAAAATTTAAGAAGGTGATTCAGTGAAGAAAAAGATTATTCCATTTTGTCCAAATTGTCATACAATTTCTAAAAATGCATTATTAGGAATTTCGTCATATGTAGAATTATTGTGTGATAAATGTAGTACATGGTATTTTATTAAGACAGATTCTAAAGGAAAAATTAAAACAGGAAATTTATAAAAATTTAAGAAATATCATTAAAAAGAAGACTTAAGCGGCAAGTAGAACTCCGAGAGTACGTTTAATGATAAATAATTTGTTGAAAGAGCGTAAATTATGAAAAAAATGAGTTTAGCCTAACAAATTTACTAATTACAAGTGAAATGTAATTGGTTTATTTGTTAGGCTTTTTATTTTCTTTAAAGGAGGTGGTTAATATGATTGTTGTAAATTAAATACTAATTCTATATTTCATGGCATAACCCATATTATCAATAGAGAATTAGTATTTTAGAAAATAAAAAAATACAAAAATTACTGGAGGAAAATATGAAAATATATACAAAAAAACTTAAAAATCCAAAATTGAAAAAAATTATCAATAAAGATGGAACAAAAGAAGAGGAAGTATTAATTGAAGATGTAAAAACAAATGTATTAGAGGAAGGAACACCGATTACAGATAGTGTGTTAGCTAATATTAATTTTAAGGATAATGAAACACTTGAATTTAGTTTAGTAGAAAATCCTATAGATGTTGATACAAATAAAGCATTACTATACGCAACAAAAGAAGGAAAATTATATTGTGTAATTTCAGGATATAAACCATTTGAGTTAAATGGAATTACATTGAATGATGTAATAAAGAAAAAGGGCATTACATATGTAATGACAGGCCCAATGGAGTATTTTAATTTAGGATCCTCAATGAAATTATTCTCAACAGAAACAAAGGTAGGAACAATCCCTAAAAGATTAGAAGAAACAAATGATATAGCTAATGCTACATATTTAAATTTTAGTGAAGATGAAATTAAAGGCTTAGTTAAAGGAAGTGAAAAGCTTAAGATTCAAAATAATAATATAAAGCTAATTAATAATAATAATACATTAATTGAAATGGATAGTAACGATAAAATCAAATTGAAATCAGGTACTAATGAATTAAATATAGATAACTCGAGATTTATGTTAAAATCACCAACTACAGAGCTTGGTGTTGATTCAACATATACAAAATTAAATTGTCATACAAGCTTGCATAAAGCTTCATATGGAAATCAAAATTTCAGATTACAATTTGAAGATACAGTAAAGCTTAAAAATATGAATACAACTAATAATTTAATTAGTGTAAAGCCAGATGGAACAATATTAATTGGTAATGAAACATTGACAAATTTAATTGAAAGATTAGCAATGATGCAGTTTGATAAATTTAGTGATAAAAAAGTTTTATTTAATGGAGCAGAAGAAAAAGTCTATTTAATTTTAGATGATGAGGATTTGACATATTATGTATATTTTTCTGAAGAAAAAACTTCAGAAATATTAAATATAAAATTCAAAAGAAAAGATATAAAAAATTATGATTTATTCTATAATTCTGAGACAAAAAGCTATTATCGATATGTTGAAATATTAGCATATGATGATAGTGAAGATGACTATACGAGAATTGATAGAGTTGATAGTGAGGGAAGATACATTAAATCAATGTATATTAGAAGAATTTATGCAGTGAGGTAATTATGAACTTAGAAATAATAATAACTATATTAAGTATAACAATTAGTTTTATTATCACAATAATTAGCTTAATTTTAAAATTAATTAAAAATAAGAATAATTTACCAATGGTAATATTAGAAGAGCTTTTATTATTAATGAAAGAAGCCGAATCATATAAATCTTTAACAGGAAAAGATAAAGAAAAATATGTGTTAGATAAATTAAATGAATTAGAAAAGGAATTAGGCATTACTATTTCAAATAGTGATGCCCAAGGATTGATAGAGATTTTAATTGATTTAACAAATAATGTGAATAAGGAGAAAAAACATGAAATATAAAACATTGAACTTTAATAATCTAAATGGCCAATTAAATTATAGATTAAATGATAAAACATTATATTATAATGTTAATGGATTAAATTTAGAAAAATCAAAATTATGTTTACCAATTGATTTTGTAATATCAAATCAAGGTTATATTACAAATTCACTTGATATTAAATTAGAAAAACAAGATGAAGATACTTATTTGATTACATACCCAGATAAATCTAAAGAAAAATTAGATATATTATATTATTATTTAAATGAAAAAAATGAAAGAAATTATGTTGATAAGAAAGAAATAGAAATTAAACCAGATGGAAGTTTAGAATATAATGGACATAAAATTAAAACATATTATAAATCTGATAATGGAATTACACTTGTAGGAGATTATAATGATTTTATAAAATCAGAATCAATTATATTTAAAAATAGTGATTTATTAAATTTAGAACAAGAAGTTACAAATATTGAATCAACAATTCTAGATTTAAAAAATCAAAATTCTGAATATTCTAAAGTATTAAGTGAAGAATATAAAGAATATGAAGCAAGAGAAAAGGAAGTAGAAAAATTATCTTTAGATATAAGTAAATTACAAATAGAATTAAATAATACTATTAAAGCAAATAATAATGCCTTAAATTATAATAAACAAAAGTATTATGAAAAAACAAATAAGAAAATTAGTAAAAGCTATGGACTTGAAATAAATAATGATAGTTTACCTATTGTAAAGGATAATATAGAGAAATATTTATATTCTGATACTGATGGAAAAAACATGGAAGAATATAATAATAAAGTATTATATGAAGGAGATAATTCAGAATTTAATAATTATAATGATTATAATAAATTAGCAAAATATTATGAACAAAAATTCACTAAAATATTAGATGAAATAAATAATGAAATCTCAACAAATACTAAAGTTATTGAACAGGCTACATTTGATACTCAAAATAAAATTAATGAGAAAAATACAAATATTTATAATAATCAATTAGAAATTAATAAAAACAAGAAAAAACTTGAAGACAAATATAATTATATAAGAGATGAATATTATAAGGTTTGTATTAATAGAAATAATTCCTTATTAGAATATTATGATAAGCTATTATACATGAAAAAATATGAATTGAATAAAATGAATAAACAACTTCCAGTATTATATTTAATTAATTCTGATAGAACAATTATTTATGGTTTTAATAAATATAATAAAATATCAGTAATATTTGATAAATATGAACATCAATTATCATTAGAATATGATGGAAATTATTTAATTTCTTTGAATGATGAAAAAAATAATAAATTTACATTAGATTATAATGAATCAAATGAATTAGTAAGAATTACTAATGATGAAGGTAAATTTATTAAATTTGATAATGAATTAGGAATTGTTAAAAAAATAAATTATGATGATGAATCATATATTATCTTCAATTATACTCATAAATTAATGTCTAGAATTACTGATAATTCAGGATTAAGTTATGATATTAAATATTTAAATAATGAAGTTATAGGTATTACTTCTTATGATAAAAATAGAAATATTAATGAAGAAATTACCTTAAATAGAAAAGATACTACAGTAGAAGTAGTAACTAATAAAACAAAAAATATAAATCATTATTTATTTGATGAAAATAATTCATTAATTACAGAATATGTAACAAATGGAAATATTATTAAGAATATAACAGGATATGAATATGAATCTAGTCATTGTAATTTCACATTTGAAACTAATAAAAATGATAAAGCTTTATTAGATATTAAAAATGATACAATAACCTCAACAAAAACATATTATCTAAATTTACCAACAACAATAAGAAGTGATTATACACTTTATGTAAATCTATGTATTTCTGATTCAAAATCAGATATTCATGAATTTAGAACTACATCATATTGTTCACATATTCTTAATACATTACCTACAAAAGCTGAAGTTAGAGTTAAACTAACTTATGGTAGCGATAAAGATGAGTTTGGTGCGTCATTTAATCCTAGAATCAAATCAGAACAGGTTTTAGCACTTCCAATAACATTGAAAGAGGATGATAATGGTAATGTGATTAGACCTGATTTAATAACAATTATTTTAGATTATTCAAATAATATAGGTAAAATCTCTTTAAATAGATTAATGGTATTAGATTCAAATTACATATATACTGAATTAAATTCAGCTAAGAATGTAATTAAATCCTATATATCAGATATTAAATATCCAATTATTACAAATGGTTTAGAAGCTGGATATGTTATTAAAAAGGTATGGAGTGAAAGTGAATATAATAGTGATGAATTAAAAATTAAAGATAAAAATCATATTACATATTTAGAATATGATTTAGAAAATAATATTGTTAATAATATTACTAAAGAAGAATTTATGAAATATTATTACAATAATAGTGGACAGATTATTAAAACATTAGATTCAAATGGATATATTAAAGAAATAACTTATGATGATAATGGTAATGTTTTAAATGAAATATATTATAATGAATCTAATCAAGATTTAAGATATGTAACTGATAATACTTATGATGAAGATGGAATGCTTAAAACTGATACTAATTCTTTAGGATTTAAGAATATATATGATGGTAATAGTGTAACATCTCCTAATGGATTTATTATTACAAATAATGATAATTCTATTATTTCAGATTTAGGATCTAATTCAAGAGTAGTTAAAAATGGAATAGTATCAAAAATTATATCTGGAAATACTATTTATAAGTATATTCATGATTCATTAAATAGAGAAAAAGAATTATATATTGATGATAAATTATATTTAAAATTTGAATATTCAGATGATATTAATTATTCTTATTTTAAAACTGTAATGAATGATAATACAGGATATTTAAAGGTGACAGATAAAGAAGGTAAGGTATTATATGTAAATAAAATTAATAATGATGTATATACTAGATTTATTACATGTAATTATGATGAGAATGATAATTTAATATCAATTACAGATTCAAATGGAGATATAGTTGAAACATATACATATATTGATAATGTTTTAGCTAAAACAAATAATAAAACATTATCTACAGATATTTATGGTAATACAATTAATGTATCATTTGATAATGATTCGTATTCTTATTCATTTAATGATTTAAATAAAATAGAATCAATGAAGCATAATGATTTTATAGAAAAGATAGATTATGATTCATTAGGTAGAATTAAAGAAGATAATACTAATATAATTAAAAATAGTTATGAATATTTAACTATAAATAATAGAACATGTGATTTAATTAAATTACATAAACAGGTAATTAATGATCAAGTAGTATATAATAGATTTAATTATGATAAAGTAGGAAATATTACAAAATCAATAATTAATCATAATGAAAATAATTATCATTATGATGGATTAAATAGAATAATTAGAGTTGATTCTAAAGAGTTAAATAAAACATTTACATATAGTTATGATTCAAATTCAAATATAATTGAAGAAGGAATATATGATTATTCATTAGATGATAATTTAAATAATGGTAATTATATTAATTATAATTATGAAGGTGATAGATTAGTATCATATGGAAATAAATATATTACATATGATGATTGTTTAAGACCTATTAAATATAATAATAAAGAATTATTTTGGGATAATAATAGATTAATTCATTATGGAGATATTACCTTTAAATATGATAATAATGGGTTAAGAGAATATAAGATTACATCTAATAAACTTCATAAATATATTAGAGATGGAAAAAGGTTAATTAAAGAGATAGTAAGAAATTATGCATCTACAATTATTGATGGAGAAAGTATAGATAATATAGAAATAGAATCTAGTGAATATATTATAGAATATAATTATGATATTAATGGAAAAATAATAGGATTTAATTTAGATGGAGATAAATATTACTTTATTAAAAATTTGTTTGGTGATATACTAAAAGTAGTAGATGAGAATTATAATATTTATGCAGAATATCAATATGATATTTGGGGAAATTGTAATATTATTTCTAATATAAATAATATTGCCAATATCAACCCAATTAGATATAGAGGATATTATTATGATAATGAAACAAATTTATATTATTTAAATAGTAGATATTATGATTCGTTTACCCATAGATTTATATCAATTGATAGTATTGAATATATGGATTTTGATACTTTAGGTGGATTGAATTTATGGACATATTGTAATAATAATCCAATAATGTATGTTGATCCAGATGGCGAAAGTCCAGCATGGTGGCAATGGCTTTTAAGTGGAATTGAATTAGTAGTAGGAACTGCGCTATGTTTTGTTCCAGGTGGACAAGTGTTTGGAATTGGATTGATTTCAGGTGGAGCGGCGTCGCTAACTGCAAATATTTTGGATGCTTTTGGTGTTGATAGTAAATTATCAACTATAATTGTTTCTGGATTAAATATTGTTGCAGGAACAGCATTGTGTTTCACTCCATTTGCAGGCATTGGAGCTGGACTAATAGGAGAAGGTATTTGTTCCATTGCAGGTGGTTTTATTAGTGAAGCTTTTGGTGCAAATTTTACATTAGGAAGTACTATTGGTGGCTTCGCAGGAAGTATTATTGGTGGTTATGTTTATAGAGGTATTACGGCTATTAGAATGTCTCATATGACACCTTATCAAAAAGGTGTTATGGGAGAAAAATATGTTAAAGCGGCCACTGGAATTGAAGCACATACAGAAAATAGAGGTATATCTAGACCTGATTTTTATAATGGAAATAAAGGAATTTTAATTGATTCTAAGAATGTTAAAACTCAAACTTTAACCAATCAATTAAAAAGATATTTAAAATTTGATGCAAATAAATATATTATATATGTTAGATTACATATTAAGGTTTCTAAGTCAGTTAAAGCTGCGGGATACTTTATT
>CAKQBG010000003.1 GCA_934216145.1 uncultured Anaeroplasma sp. | reverse complement strand
TATATCTAAATCCTTCATAACATATTTAAAACAACTATCATCAATAAGCTTAAATTTTTTATTAAAATGCTTATTAACATATTCTTCTTTAGTTATTTTTTTCATTACAACCATATTTTATCTCCTTCAATTAATCATTTAAAAAACTTTTTTATTCATTTAAATAATATAATAAAAAACATCTAAAACAAAGTTTTTTCGATTTGAGAAAAAAACAATTTTTACCCCCGACCTTAATATATATTTTATTTAAAAACAATCATTTCTAGTCTCTTTTCATTATTTTACATAACTGCAGTTTTAGCAATAACACTATATTTATAAGTTCATTTCAAGTTTCGAATGTGCTAGAAACTACTCTTCTTGAAGCTTTCACACTAGATATATAACATACTCATCATAAAAAAAAGAGCATTTCTGCTCTTAATCATTATTTTAAATTGAAGCTGTCACATTCAGTTTCACTTCTATATAATGAATCCTCTTTACCAATAGAAATTTCTCTATTTTGGCAACATCCATCACTATAGAAGGAACAATAATTAGCACTACAATTCACTCTATGAGGTAAATCATCCAAAGATAACTCTCGAGCTATTTCCATCTCCTTAATAGGATTATGCTCAAGATTCTTATAGGATTGACAAAAGGTACCGACTTTGCTTTTAGCAAATAAGCCTTCAACATCAATTTCCCCCTTCATGCATCTACCGCTTGAATTATAGCCACATTTACAGGCATCACAATTAATATTTGTCATAATATAACATCCTTTCAAGGATATTATGACCATTATAGATTATTATTATACAAATTTTCTATTTCATTTATAATATCATCATTTTCCTCAAGAAAATATTCCCCATTTTCAATTCTGAAAACTAAAGCCTCACCAGGATTTAAGCCCATACTATCATCCTTTGGTGTTAAAATTTGATAGCAATAGCCATCATATTCTAATTCAGCTTCTAAGGTAAAATATATCTTCTTTCCATTTTCTCCAACTAATTCAAGAATATTAGAATCCATTTTCCTTCTCCTTTTTAAAATAAATAAATATAATCTTCATCTCTTCCTAAAAAACTTTCTATTTTTTTATGGAAAATAAAACAAGTTAAAGCTAATAAACAAGAAAAAACAGTTAAAATAGTCAATAAAACAATATTAGAATCCATAAGAGATGAACCCATAAATACACTTACAGTTGTCATAGGTATTCTAGCATACAAGCTAATAATTATAAAATCTTTTAACTTTATTCCTGTAAATGGAGCAATGAAGCTAACTATATCCTTAGGTAAAGCAGGAATCATTAAATATCCAAACATCATTACTTCACATCTTGTTGTATTTTTCAAAAGCTTTGATTCATATATCTTTTTTGGATCTACAAATAACGCTATAAATTTAAATCCAAATTGTTTTACTAAAAAGAATACAATAATTCCTCCAATTGTTTGACCAATAATTGAAGATAAAATTGCACTACCAGGTGTAAGTAAAATTCCAGCAATCATAACAATAGGTCCAGCTGGGATAATCATAAATATAGTTTGAATAACCTGTAGAACCATTATTATTAAAAAAGACCATCCTCCATAGGAACGAAGCTTTTCAACAACATAATTTTTATATTCCTCATCGGTTTGAATTCTTTCAAAATAAGGATAAAGCTTAATAGTTGCGAAAACTACAATAAAAACAAGAACTAAAATAATAATAATTTGTATTGCTAATCTGATTTTTTTATATCTCTCAGAATTAAAATTTGATGTCTTCTTCATTTATTTTTATTTCAATCTCCTTATTTAATCTATAATGATAGAATCTGACATAATAGCTAAATAGCTTTAAATCACCATCTCCACTACCATACATACTATCGCCAATAATAGGATGTCCCAAATATAAGGAATGTACTCTTATTTGATGAGTTCTTCCTGTATCTAAAACAAATTCAACTAATGAGTTTCCATTAATATTCTTTAATACATGATAATGAGTAATAGCTCTTTTACCGCTATTTAAGGAAACAAATCTTTTATTCGATTCTTCTTCCTTATTAATAAAGGTATCTATAATACCTTCATTATCTTTAAATATTCCTTCACATAATGCAATATACTTGCGAGTCATTTTTTCATGAGTTGGAGATAGCTTATAACAAGCAAATCTATTTTTAGCTATAACAACTAATCCTTTTGTATCTCTATCTAGTCTATTTAAAATGGACACAGATAAATCTTCATTATTTTCCTTTAAATAATAAAGTGCCTCCTGATATAGACTATAAGGAGAACCTTTTGTTGGTATAGATTGTAAGCCACCTCTTTTATAAACTATAAGATAATCCTCATCCTCATACCTAACATCAAGCTTTGATAGATAAATATCCCATTTTATTTCATGAGCTACATCATATTCTAAGGAAATAACATCTCCCCGCATAATCTCCTTAAACCTTTCCTTGGGAGTACCATTTACATATATTATTATGTCATTTGATTTAATATTTTTATACAATCTTCTAGATACATGTAGCTTTAATTCTTCTGTTAATCTAATATTATCATTTTCACATATAAATTCTAGCTTCATGAAATGATTATAGCATAATATTATGGGAATTTAATGAGATATTTTTGCAATTTCAAAGAAAGGGCTTTCATTATTTTATTTTTTTTAGTATAATTATAGAGAAAATAAATGAGGGGGAAATATAAATGGCAGATATAATTAATGAAGCCCAAAGATGCTTAAAATGCAAAAAACCAATGTGTAAGGAAGGATGTCCAGTAAAAACTGATATTCCTATTATTATGCAAATGTTCTTAGATGGAAAAATGGATGAGGCTGGAGAAAAGCTTTTCAATAATAACCCTCTTTCAGCATTATGTTCATTAATATGTCCACATGAAAAGAATTGTATGGGACATTGTGTTTTAAATAGAAAGGGTGCACCCATTAAATTCTATGAGGTTGAAACCTATATATCAACATTCTATCTTGAAAAGGCTAAGCTTGAAAAAGCAAAATTTAATGGTCATAGGGTTGGAATCATTGGTGCAGGACCAGCTGGTTTAACATTAGCTATTATTTTAGCTAAAAGAGGCTATAAGGTAACTATAATTGATTCAAAAGATAAAATTGGTGGAGTATTAAGATACGGAATTCCTGAATTTAGATTACCAAAAACATTACTAGATAAATTATTAACAAGAATGACTGAATTAGGAATTCTATTTAGACCAAATACTCTAATAGGTCCAACTATTACAATTGATGATATGTTTAGAGATGGCTATGATGCAATATTCATTGGTACAGGTGTATGGAATCCAAATAGATTAAGAATTCCAGGAGAAACACTTGGTAATGTTCATTTCGCAATTGATTATTTAAAAAATCCAGATTCATATAATGAGCTTGGTGATCATGTATTAATAATCGGTGCAGGTAATGTTGCAATGGACGCAGCAAGAACTATCCTTCGTAAAACAAGAGCTAAGGTTGATGTAATCTTCTTTAGAGGACGTGAAGAGGTTACCGCTCTTGAGGAGGAATTAGATTTAGCTATAGTTGATGGTATAAAGATGAATTATTATCTTAATACTGTTAAAATTGAAGACGATGGAATTATCGTTGAGCCTGTAATTAAAAAAGAAAACGAAGATGGTTCTATTGAATATATTAACGATAGTAAAAATGCATATAAGATTAATTCTACTTCAGTTATTATCGCAATTGGACAAGGTGCATTATCTAACATTGTAAAAAATACAAAACAAATTGATACAAATAAAAAGGGTCTTATTGAAACTACAACAGGTGGTAAAACAACAAGAGAGGGAGTATATGCGGCTGGAGATGTAGTATCCGGTGCTAAGACTGTTGTTGAAGCTGTTGCGGCTACAAAAAATGTAGCAGATGAGATTGATTCTTATATTAAAGAAAAATATAACGAAATCTAAAATTTAATATAAATTAAAAGGGGCTGTGAAAAAAACAACTATTTTAAAAGTTTTTTTCACAGCCCCCTATTTATTTATTTTAAAACATTTTCATAATAGCTTCTTAAAAGCTCACCAATACTCCAAGCTTGAGTATAACAGCCTCTTGTTCTTGAAGCTACATCACCATCAAATATTTCAGCAAAGCCATTAATACAGCCATCATTTAAATGAGGAATAACAGCATTAACCATCCTTTGAATTTCATTCTTATCTTTATATACATAATAATATGAATCAAAGTACGCTCCTAATAAAAAGCCCCATGTTGTTCCCATATGATATTCATAATCTCTTTCTTCTAATGGTCCTTCATATTTTGGCTTAAAGTCCTTATCATTAATACTTAGGCTTCTCATTCCATATATGTTATAAAGTAATTCTTTAACAGTATCGACTACCATTTTAGCATACTTTTTTTCTAATACCTTATAAGGTAAAGCTAAAGAATAAAGCTGATTTGGTCTAATTTTATAATCATATGGATCAACAGTATCATATAATGAATTTAAACTAGGATTAATAAATTTTTTATTAAATGCTTTCTTTACCTTTTTAGATAATTTCAAATAAAATGGATCATAATCATCAAATATTTTACTAAAATAATCCATTGTTCTTAAGGCATTATACCATAAAGCATTAATCTCAACAGGCTTACCATGTCTTGGGGTTACCGCAACGCCATTAATTCTAACATCCATCCAAGTAATTTGATCCTGATCACTTCCAGCATGAATTAAATAATCATCATCCATATAAATAGAAAAATCAGTATGAGTACTATAAGCCTTGATAATTCTTTTTAAAGTAGGATATATTTCATTTTTAATAAATTCCTTATCCTTAGTATATTTAATATATTTATAACAAGCATAAAAATACCATAATGATGCATCTACTGTATTATATAAAGGCTCTCCTCCATCATCAGGAAACATATTAGGAATCAAACCATTTTTTTCATATAATGAAAATGATTTTAAAATTTCTTTAGCCTCATTAAAGCGTCTTGGTACTAAAATCAATCCTGTGAAAGCTATCATTGTGTCTCTTCCCCAATCAGTAAACCAAGGAAGTCCTGCTAAGATAGTTTTTAAATTTGTAGACTTTCGATAAGCTAAGAAGTTATCACTAGCTACAACTAAATCTATGGCTAGATTATCCCTAAGCTTAGACTTTTTAATTAGAGAATTAATTCTATTTTGATAATTATTAATTATATCAAAAGCATCAATATTAGGTATTTCATCAATTGTACAAATAATACTAATTCTTTTTTCTAAATTAGCTTTTACATCAATATCAATATGAATAGGCTTATAATTAGTATCTAATCTATTATCTCCTGTAGATATATCGTATTCACAATAATGCGGTAAAGTATATTTATCAATATTTCTTGTCATTATACCATCATTATACAAAAGCTTTATTTTAATATCTTTATTTTTTTCAGGAATAAGACAATATATTCCATTATCCTCTTTCTCAGTAAACTTTAAATCCTCTTTATTTGAAGCATCTCCATGATCTCTATAATTAAATAATGGCTCTAAAACAATCTTAGAATCAATACTAGAATTAATCACATAGCTTACCGCAACAGTATTTTTACCATATAATGGCGCAATTTGTTTCATTATAGAAACACCATTAACATTATATTTATAGGTAGGAATATAATTCAAGGTAAATTCCTCTATATATTTTTGATTTTCCTTAATATAATTATTATATTTTTGAGATTCTAAATCATATATTTTATCATCAATAACTACTCTTTCATTGATTCTAGTTAGAATCATTTTACGTTCAACAGGTGGCTTAAGTGAAGCAATTAAATACCCATAATGCTTACGATGACTACTATTAATTAATGAAGTAGAGGTATATCCACCAAGTCCATTAGGCATAACAAAGCATCTAGAATCTCCAAAGGAAAAGCTTTGTAATTCTTCTTTACTAAATTTATACATAAATCCTCCAAATAGTTTTTTTATTAAATATAGTTTATCATCTTTCAAATAAAATGTCTAATTAAAAAAAAGATTTCAATCCGAAGAAAGAAATCATTATCCTAAAAATTCTTTAATATATTCTATAGTTTTATCTATTTGAAATTTCATTCCAACCTCAGGATTACCGTCACCCTTTTGAAGTCCATATGACGCAAAATAAGAATGTATACCACCATCAATCTTTAATTCAGTAAAATCTTCAGGGAAATACATCTTACTATCCTCATATTTGTCAAGATTTAAAACGCCATCATTAGTTCCATATATGCTTAAGCATGATAAGCTAGTTTGAGAAATATCACTTGATAAATAAGAAGCAAGTAAAATAACACCACTACAATCAGATTCATACTTTTTAGCTGCAATTCCTGCCATTACTCCACCTAAGGAATGACCCATTGCATAATATGAAACATTATCCTTTTTCACCTCATCATAAATAGACTTATAGCTATTTACATTAAAGAAAGCTAAATTAAAGTTACACTTAATACCATAGCAAGCAATATTATTTGAAGCTAACTCCTTTAATAATGGAGCATATGCCTGAACTTCAACCTTAGCTCCCTGATAGAATATAATAGCATTATCATATTCTTGATTCTTTGGTACAAAGGAATAATAGCTTCCCTTATCCTCAACTATAACATTATCATCTGACTTTAAAGCCTCATAAGCAATTTCATCTCCATGATAATAGCTAGAAACATATATAAAAAATACACCAACAATAATAGCAATTAAGACTATTATTATAGAGCATATTATTAAAAACTTCTTTTTTTTCAAAATGAAACACCTCTAATAAATTATAAAATCACAAACATATTAATTGTATAACAATTGATGGGTATAATTCAATAAATTTTTAATTAAATTAAAAAAAGTAAAAATAAATTTTCACTCTAGGAAGCTTATTGCTTCCTTTTCTTAAGATTAGATTACTCTAAGTCTTAATGGTGTTTTCGCACCTCTATGTCTTAGATTATCTATTGCTAGATTATCACAAACACTACTTTTCCTTAATATGTTTAATGCTCCATTTATATCAGCATTTATCATTTTTCCATCTTTAGTTACATATAATCCTCTTTTAATTATCTTACCACTAAATGTATATGTATTTGAATTATTTTTTTCATATACTGGTATCTCATCATTATCATAAAATGATGCTTGTGAGGTATATGATTCTTCAAATGATTAATTCTATATTATGTAAGTTACATAAATAGTTTAATCTATTTTTTATCTTACCAAAGGGGATATTTATAAATCTTTGATTATTACTTTTAATATTATTTTTAATATAATGCTTATCCATATTACTTAATTTATCCCAAGTTTTTGGATATTCAAATCCTCCCTTTTGGAAGTCATTATTATATCCTAATACTAATTTACTTACATTATAGCTTAAACAATAATCTATAATAATCCTACATGATTTATAGATATAATTACTTACCTTATTTTCTCTTTTGATGTGTAAGTTATTAATTCTTTTAGTTTTGTATGCTAAATACTTTTGATTTGGCTTTAAATTCTTACGTAATGTCTTTATTAGTAAATGCTCACCAAAGGGATCATAATCATAGAGTGTAAATGTCAATTAAAAATGCAGGTAAGTGGCATTTGAAAAATGTTGGTTATTTACTGGCCTCAATTAAGTCTTTAATCCTATAGGAAGGTCCAGTGATTTTTATAACTGTAGAATGATGTACTAACCTATCAAGAATAGCTGTAGCTATTACTGAATCATTAAATATATCATTCCAATTTGATAGTGGTTTATTTGTTGTTATAATGGTTGATTTCTTTTCATATCTTGCATTTATTAACTGAAAGAATACTTGACCATATTCTTTATCAACAGGAAGATATCCAATTTCATCAATGATAAGAAGTTTGTATTTTGAATAGTGCTTAACTATATTTTCTGCTCTATTTTCATGACAAGCTTTTTTAATTTTATTAATCAAATCATTAAAGTGTATAAAATAAGTACTTATGTGCTTACTTGCAGCTTCAGTACCTATTGCTACTGCTAAATGCGTTTTGCCAGTACCAGGAGATCCTACAAATAAGATATTACTTGATGATTCAATAAATCTTAAACTTGCTAAATCAAGTATTTGATTTTTGATATCGAAGTTTGATAATCAAAATCAAATTCCGCAATTGTTCGTTTATAACAAAATTTTGATATTTTAATATTAATCTCTTTAGCCCTTTCATTTCTAAACTTTATTTCTTTATCCGTAAGTTCTTTGAGCGCACTAACAAATGATTTGTTCGAATTTGTGTCCAAATATTCGTTTATAGAGGACTTTATGGTATCAAGCTTAAGTTCATCTAAATTATTTAATAAATCGCTAAAATCACTCATTTTTATTACTTTTTCCATCATATAATTTAAGCATCTCTTCAGCTATATGATTAATTTCTTCATCACTTTTATATTTAAATACATCTGATTTTAGTATTTCTGTAATATCTTCTTTATAATAATTATATTTTTTACCTTTAATTATTTGATGCTCTTTTATTAAATTTTTGTTATAATAAATACGTAATATATCGGAATCGATTTTAATTCCAACTTCTTTTCCAATATATTTAGTTTCAAGAGAATACTTTAATTTGTTATAAACAATCATAGATTCCTTAGTAACGTGTCTTATGGTTGGTTTATTGAAATATTTTTCAATAAATTCTTTATTAGGTAACGGATTAAGGTATTCTTTTTCTTTTTTAAATCTATTATTTGGCGTTTCATCTGTAGATTGACAAATCTCATTATTTAAATCTTCATTTAATTCCATAACAATTTCATCTAAATCATCAATAGTATCAAATTCATTATTAAATGCATATAATCTGTCCATTATTTTAGCTACATTTTCAACTCTTCCTTTAGTTTGTGGACGAAAAGCTCTACATAGCTTAATTTCAAAGCCCATATCCTTTGAAAATTCATACATTTTTTAATTCACAACTGGTTTATTGTACTCACTTTTGGCGTGATCTACAACAGTCTTCATATTATCAAATAATATTTCTTTAGGAACACCACCAAAATATTTAAAAGAGTTGGTAAGAGATTGAAATACTGTTTCTTGAGTTTTATCTAGTGTTAAATTTAAATATTTCAATCTAGAATAGCCTAGAATTATTAGAAAAATATTAATTGTGAACTCTTTTCCATCGCGATTCTTTAAAGTCATTGATTCCTTCCAGTCGACTTGAGCTTGAAGACCAGGATTCGTTTCAAATCTTATAGTAGTTTTTTTAGTTTGTTCATGCTTATATTCTCGGACATACTTCTTAACAATGCCATATTTACCTTTGAAATTTTTCTTAGTTAATAAGTAATAGATACTCTTTGCAGAATAGCCTGCCTCAACCTTATCATTAATGATACCTTTATAATCATCAAGTAGAGATGTTCTTGTAATTTTCTTCCTTTTCTTGATATCATTTTCAAAATAACGCTTAATAACTCTATAATCACAATTATAGATTCTACCAAGTTCAGCGTAATTTGGTTTTACTTCATCTTTTTTCATTAAATTTATTGCCTCCATAATATCCTTTCTCATGATAAGCACCTCCATGCTTTATATCATAAGAAAAAGTGTAGTATTTGTCCAACATTTTATCGTTGCCACTTTCCTACACTTCTATGATACCATTTACACTCATTCATTAGATTTGGTGATAAAAGGCTTCACAATGGCTATTTAGAAGGCATTTACAACAAAATTAAAGTTATTAAGAGAATATCATATGGATATTCTAATTTCAGTCATTTTAGAAATAGAATTATGTATATGATCAATTCTGAGTATGTTATAAAAATGGTTGACACATCAAAAATAGCTAGAAAACCTAGAAAGAAAAAAATTTAAATTTTAGATAACAAATAAATATTTTGCCCAAAAAAATATAGGAATTAGTAACTACCTCCTTTTGGAAGTATTATTAATTCCTATTTCCTTATTTCTTTAAATTCTTAGGTAGCTACCCACCTACCAAACTACCTCAGTTTGAAAAGAGCCGTAATTTTAATATTTTATGCGAAGAAATATAAATTAGTTCCCCAACCTTTAAACCATCTAACAGTCATATTAGCTCTTGTATAGCATAATCCAGTAATTCCACATATTGATGCAGTTATGCCAGCAATCATTCCAGGAGTATATATTCCTATTATATATTTAATAACTGTCATAACAACTACACCGATTCCACCAGTTGTGGCTGCTAAAACAGCTAAATATCCGGTATAAGCTATAGTCGCAGTTGAAAGTAGCGATGCTAAAACATCAAAAAACGCATCCCAACTACCATAATCTTCTTCAATACGTTTTGATAAGAAATGGCAACTAACTGAACCAGTAAAACTGGAACTATTGATAAATATCTTCATAGCTTAAGCAACAGGTTCCATACTTATTTGATTATTCATTATAGCATTTAAAGATATACCTGATAGAACTCTTGCTAAAACAGATATTATACCAACTGTCATCATTGCTTCTCTATCTAAAGAAAAATCAAATCCATACCAATGAGCAGAAATCTTTTTAATTCCAAATTGAATATCTAATTCATCATCACACAAAAAGATAACTTCATCATCTTCAATGTAAACCTCTCCAGTATCAACAAGCTCATTTATTGTTTCTATATTAGAGTTAATAAACTCTATTTCTTGTTGATTCTCTGAATTAATAATATCCTCATAATAAAACACATATTTTTCATCAATTATTTCTACAAATTCACCATATGTGCTTTTTAGTTCCTCATCAATTGTTTCTTGTTCTTCTATTTTTTCACATATTTCTTCGTAATATAAATCATAGTATTCGTCATCAGTCATGCCATATGCTGTCACATTATTAATAGATGCACTGACAATAACTAAAAACAAAGTAGAAAAAAGTATTAGAATTTTCTTCAATATATCACCTCACAATTATCATTTCTTTGTCAAAAAAAACTTTACTTTTCTTACATTCAGTTAAATATTGATAATTAATAGTTTCCTTACTTAAATCGAATAGAGATAACACCCCCGTAAATAGAATTGTAGAAATAGACGAACCAGTTTCTTTTTTTACATTTAAAGTTTCATATTTATTAAAATTCAAAATGTCAACATTAACACCTGGGCAGAAAAATGTTTTTTCGTTTGAATTACCTAATATATATTTTTCTCCCGTTTTTGTTTGACAAGTTATTGCATTAACATCTTCATACATTGCTGGATACATAATCGTATTTTTGTTATCATCGCCAGCTGCCGCTACAATTTCACACGAATTCATTTTAGCAACATTTATTGCATTTTTTATTTTAATATCATCTTTATACGTGCCTAAACTTATACTAATTATTGAGTGCTTATAATTAGACGCGTAAATAATTGCTTCTTCCATGTTATCAACAGAGCAATGACCATATTTATCAACAGCTTTAATAATTACTACTTTGCAAGTAGGATTAATTCCATAAATTTTAATTTTTTTTGATTCATAACCTATTAGTAAGGATAGCATTGCACTTCCGTGACCATTTTCATCCCATACCTCATCACTATCATCAAAAACATTATACTTATCAATAATGTTTTCTTCATTAAAGCCATCGCAATATCCAGAATCAATTAAACATACAGTTTGTCCACTAAAGCCCTCACCAGTAATATTCAAGAAAGAAAAATACCATGGATAATTTCTATTTTTAGATATTAAACAAGAACTTAAAAAAACAAAAATAATAATATTAATAGTGGTAATAACAATTTTTAATATTCTTTTCATTTATTTAATTCAAAAATATGTAAATTTGTTGCTAGAAAAACAACGAACAAAATCAAAAGAATAACTAATACAAAAGAAATAACATTTAAAACAAAACCATATGATTTTGATTTATGCTTTGATAAAAAAATATCATCAATAATATCGTTTGATTTATTATCAATCATAATATTATATTTTTTTATTTCATTTTTTTTAAAAAAATCTCCCGTTGATGCTATTAAATTAATAAACCCAAAAATTGAATTTTTTATTACATATTTAATAACACTTTTTTCTTCATATGTAGTTATTTTTATTATAGATGGTTCGTCAACTGTCAAGATTGCAGGTCTATTATCGAATTTTTCAGTTATCTTTTTACCATTTTGAATATATTCGACTTTAGAAAAAACATTTAAATTTAAATCTAATTTTTTTCATTATTATTCACCTTCAATTTTTATAGCAAAATTTTACTATGTATCTTAGTTTTTTTCAATGTCTTTTACATATCTTTATGCAAATTGCACGAAAGCTTATGATATCACATCCTCAATTGTGGCCTTTTTTTTACTTTGCTTTTTCCATTATACTGCTTGTGACATTCACATAGTTCTAAGATAAGGTAAAAAATCAGTGGAACTTGAAATATATTTAGTTTCTATTGGTCATAATCTATATAAATATCAAAATAAACAGAAAGATAGAAAAAAAACAAAAGAAAATTGTTCAATAAATAAAAAATAGAATGACAAAATAATTTTTAATCTTTTTGTCATTCTTCTAGAGGGTGATGCCCTCTTTTTCTTTTATTCAAATTAATGTAAAAATGGTATTGGTGATTTTATGACTTCAATTGCGACTGATTTTCTACCAATAGAAATAAAACCTAAAGCATATTATGTTTATGCTAAAAAAGCTTATCTTCAGCATAGATTATTAGATGCTGCTAAAGTTAGACAACACGTCTATGAAAATGAATATAGCAAATTAAACAATATATTACTGAATCAGTTTTTGATTTTATCGCTAAGCTAATAGTTCACATTCCTGAAAAAAAAGTTCATACTACAAGATACTATGGTTTTATGCTAATCCCACATCTTTAAATATTACAAATCAACCTAAATTATATAAATTTGAGGATATCAAAAAGATGAAATCAAAACTAAATTGGAGAGATAAATTAATTCAATCATATAAATATGATCCCTTACTTTGTTATTGTGAAGCTACAATGGTTATCATTCCTGACCTTTGTTTTTCATAGGTTATTCTAAGGAGGATGGATAAAATTGAATTTAACATTAAACGTAGATCATTAACAAAAGAGAAAAAATTAAGACGTGCTATATTCTTCTTTGCTTATGCTTTACCTGATTTTAATATTGAATATGTTAATGGGGAATATGAGGAACTAAATAAAGATTGGAATGAAATTGATGAATGTTGGAATAAAATTGATTATCCACGAATGTATTGTCCTAAATTCGGCAACCCACAATTTGTACCACTTGATGTTTGGAAAAAGAAAAACAAATACAAAAAGTAATAAATGATATTAACAAAAAAATATCAAATTTATATACTATATCATATAACTAAATATTTTTATTCTAGGCAAAAAAATTATACCTTGTCTAGGATTTTTGTGGTTATGTCATACATTTTAAACAAAGATTACAATTTCCTAATAAAAATTAAAAAAAGGACTATAAATTAATAACAATTCATAGTCCTAGTTATAATAGAAAAACTAATTATATAAGCTTTCTAAATAATTCAACAACCTCTTCATGTGTTGCTTCCTTAGGATTACCAGGATAACAAGCATCCTTTAAGGCATCACTTGCAAGATTATCTAAATCAGATTCTAATATCTTTTCACACTTTGTTGGAATACCAACATCAGTAGATAGCTTCTTAACAGCATTAATAGCAGCTAAACGATATTCCTCTTGAGTCATACCATGAGTATCTACACCTAATGCTTCAGCGATATCTTTATACTTAGTACCAGTTACATCAGCATTAAATTCCATAGAAATAGGTAAAAGCATAGCACAAGCAACTCCATGAGGTACATCATAATATGCTGATAATGTATGTGCCATTGCATGATCAATACCTAAACCAACATTACTGAAGCCCATACCAGCAATATATTGACCTAAAGCCATTCCTTCTCTTCCTTCAGGAGTATTTTGAACAGCTCCTCTTAATGATTTACCAATAATTTCAATAGCTTTAATATGGAACATATCACTCATTTCCCAAGCTCCACGAGTAATATATCCTTCAATTGCATGTGTTAATGCATCCATACCTGTTGAAGCAGTTAAGCCCTTAGGCATTGATGCCATCATATCAGGATCTACGATAGCAACAACTGGCATATCATGTGGATCAACACAAACAAATTTTCTCTTCTTCTCAACATCTGTAATTACATAATTAATTGTAACCTCAGCTGCAGTACCAGCAGTTGTAGCAACTGCAATAATAGGTAAGCATGGCTTCTTTGTAGGAGCTACCCCCTCAAGACTTCTAACATCACCAAATTCGGGGTTAGTAATAATAATACCAATTGCCTTTGATGTATCCATACTAGATCCACCACCAATTGCGATAATACAATCAGCATTTGCCTTCTTACAAGCTTCAACACCGCTTAGTACATTCTCAATTGTTGGGTTTGGTTTAATATTAGAATAAAGCTCATATTCAATCTTACCTTCATCTAATAAATCAGTAACCTTCTTAGTTACACCAAACTTTACTAAATCAGGGTCACTACAAACTAAAACCTTCTTAAAGCCTCTAGCCTTAACCTCAGGAACAATATTATTAATTGCTCCATGACCATGATAACTAGTCTCATTTAACATAAAACGATTTGCCATAATTATTATCTCCTTTATTTATTTTTTATAGTTAAATTTCACTTAATATTATACTCTATTTAATATTTTAAGAAAACAAATTTTGACTATATTTTTAATTTTTAATAAAATTTTTAATACTCGAATTATATTAATTAAATAATATTTAATGGTTTTTGATTATTCAAAAAAATATAAATATATTAGATTTATATAAAAAAATCATATCCATCACTAAGATAAATATGATTTTTTAATACTACTTACATTTAAATTGATTTAAATCAATATCATAATAGTAGCCGATAGAATTTAGTTTTTCATTAATTGAATCAATAGAATAATCTAAATCATCACATAATTCCTCTAAAGATGAATAATTATCTCTAAGCTTCATATTAATAATACTTAATAGCATTTCGCTTGGCATATTTTCCATAAATCACCTATTATAAAATAAAGAATAAATAAACTAATCCATAATATATTACAACCGCAATAATATCATTTACTGTTGTAATAAATGGACCTGAAGCAACAGCAGGGTCAACATGAATCTTATGTAATAATAATGGAAACAATGTACCAATTAAATTACTAATTGTCATTGCGCATAATAAAGCAAATGAAATAATACCTGAAATCTTCATGGATGCTAAAAAACTATAACCATTACCAGGAGTTATTTCCTGTTGCTTAATTGCTAAATATGCAATCACAAGTATAAAAGCTATAATACCAATACATAAGCCATTTAAGAATCCTACCTTTATTTCCTTAAATATACCCTTATTAATTTTCTTTCTTGATTCATCATCAGTTAAATTTCTAATTGTAACCGCTAATGACTGAGTACCAACATTACCTGCCATATCTAATATTGTTGATTGGAAAAATACTACAACCGGTAGTGTAGCTATAACAGTCTCAAAGCTTCCTGTAACATTTGATACAATAAATCCTAAAAATAATAATATAATTAACCAAGGAACACGCTTTTTAACTGATTTAAAGATTGATTCATCAATATCCTCTTCCTCAGAAAGACCACCTAGTTTTGCGTAATCCTCAGCCATTTCCTCTTCTGTTGCGTCAATGACAATATCACTTGTAATAACACCAACAATCTTATGACTACGATTCAAAACTGGAATAGAATTCTCAGAATAATCCTTTAATTTACTAATACATTCACTCATTATTTCAGTATCAAAGAAGAATGGATATGATTTCTTAATTAAATCAGATAAATTATCTGCTTTTCTAGCTCTAATCAAATCCTTAAAATCAATTGCACCATAATATCTACCATCCTGATCAACTACATAAATAGTGAAGATATTATCATGTTCTCCTGCTTCTTTAATCATTCTTGAGGTAGCTTCTGCTACTGTATCATTACAATTAACACAAATATAATTATCAGACATATAAGAACCAATCTCATCCTCATTATAGGAATCAGCCTTTAAAATATCCTGCTTTGGCTTATCCTCCATCAAATCGATGATTTCACTCTTATCTTCTTCCTCTAGTTCATTTAATACATCAATTGCGTCATTAGTATCCATTTCCTGAATAATGTCAGCTGCATAATCAGGAGATACCTCTTCAATATAATCTTCAACATTTTCATAATAGCTAAAGATATATGATAATCTTTCAATGCTTATTTTTTTATAAACATTTAATCTTTCCTCTTCTGTTAATGATTCTAACACATCGGCAATATCACTATCATGATAATTCTCTAGCTTTTCATTAAGCTCTTCCTTACTAATATTAGAAAGTAAGATATCTTTTAATTCTAATAAATAATCCTTCATGATTGCCTCCTATATCGCGATAAATAATATCCAAGTTAAGCCGTAATAAATAACAATTGAAATAATATCATTTATAGTAGTTATAAATGGTCCTGAAGCAACTGCTGGATCAATATGTATTTTATTTAATATAAAGGGGAATATAGAACCTACAAGATTACTTACAGCCATAGATACTAGCATACTTATGGCAATAATTCCTGAAACCTTTAGGGTATCATGAATATTAAAGCTATTACCACTAATAATTTCCTGCTTTGTAATACATAAATAGCTTACAACAAAGATAAATGCTATAGAGGCTACTATAATACCATTAATAATGCCTACTCCAACCTCTTTTAAAATTCCCTTAAAAAGTTTCTTTTTAGATTCTCCATTAGCTAAATTTCTTATTGTAACAGCTAAAGATTGCGTACCTACATTTCCAGCCATATCTAATACCATAGATTGAAAAAACACTACAACTGGAATTGTTGCGATAACTCCCTCAAAGCTACCTGTAACTGTTGATACAACAAGTCCAAGTACTAATAATATAATTAACCAAGGAATACGCTTTTTAATAGAAATAAGAACTGATTCATCAACATCCTCTTCCTCACTTAAACCGGCTAGTTTAGCATAATCCTCATTCATTTCATCCTCTGTTGCTTCAATTACAGCATCACTTGTAATTACACCAACAATATGCATACTTGAATTTAATACTGGTACTGAGTCCTCAGAATAATCCTTTAATCTATTGATACAATCACTCATAAGCTCAGTATCTATAAAATAAGGATAGGATTCCATAACCAAATCCTTTAAAACATCAGTTTTTCTCGCAACAAATAAATCCTTAATATTAACAGCACCACAATATTTTCCATCATCATCAACAACATATAATGTAAAAATATTGTCATGCTCTCCAGCTTCTTTAATTGTTTTTGATGTAGCATGAGGAATAGTATCATTTATATTCAAAACAATAAAGTTATCTGTCATATAAGAACCAATAACATCATCGTCATATTTATCTAGCTTTAATACCTCATTTTTTGATTCAGGTTCCATTAATTGGATGATTTCTTTTTTGTCATCATCCTCTAGCTCATTTAATACTCCAACAGCATCATCAGAGTCCATTTTCTCAACAACGTCTGCTGCCATTTCAGGCTGTAGCTCATCGATATATTTTTCTACATCCTGATAAAATTCAAAAATTTCTGATGTTTTCTCAATGCCAATTTTTTTATAAAGAGAAAGTCTTTGTTCTTTAGTTAGCTCTTGAGCAACATCGGCAATATCACTACTGTGATAATTTTCAAGCTCGTGAATTAGTTCCTCATTTGATAATGATTCATCTAAAATTAGAGCCTTTATTTCTTGATAAAAATCGTGCTGCATTATAATATTCTCCTTTTTTTAGTCTAGAGAATACCTATATGGTTATATAGATATCCTTCATTTTTATTATTATTACATTCCGATGGTATCATTATAACCACATCCTTTCGTTAATATTATAATTTACAAATTCTTAAAATACAAGATAATTACCATGTAAGCATTTACATCATTTTTCTACAAAATATAGTTATTCTATGAACACATTTATTGTTGAAAAGTATTATTTTAGTGCTATAATTACTACGTTATTAAACAAGGGGGATAATTAGTTTATGTTTTTAACTTCAGAATTTAATATAAACGCTTTAGATTTATTACTTCCTGTTGCTTTAATTTTGTTACTATCAAAGCTTCTACAAATGGGATGTAAAAAGATAAAGCTTCCACAGGTTGTAGGTATGCTTCTTGCCGGCATTATTATCGGCTGCATGAAGTATATTCCAAATGTTGGTGATTTTATATTAAGTGATTCAGCAAGAGCTGGTATTAAATTTTTAGCTGAAATTGGTGTTGTTTTAATCATGTTCTCAGCAGGACTTGAAACAAATATTCAAACAATTAAAACATCAGGTATTTCAGCAATCGTTGTTACATCACTTGGTGTAATCGTACCAATGGGCTTAGGATTCGTTGCTGCTAGCCTTTTCAATGGATGGGAAAATGTTCATTCTAATTTATTCTATGGTGTAATTTTAACTGCTACATCTGTTTCTGTAACAGTTGCGACATTAAAGGAAATGAATAGATTAAGTGGTAAGGTCGGAACAATCGTTGTAAGTGCTGCAATATTAGATGATATTATTGGTGTTGTAGTATTATCAGTAGTATTATCACTAAGTGGTACAAGTGAATCTACCAACACTTTAGGTTCTTTAATTACTTTTGGTAAAGAGGATTTAAGTATTCTAGCAGTAGTTTTAGATGTAATTTTATTCTTTATATTTGTTATTGCTATTGGTGTTGTAATGCACTATATTTTCAAGCTATTAAATAAGAAAAGACCTCATACAAGAAGAATTCCTTTATTTGGTTTAGCATTCTGCTTCTTTATGGCTTGGGCAGCAGAAACATTATTTGGTATAGCTGATATTACAGGTGCTTATTTTGCTGGTCTTTCTCTTGCTGGTATTGGTAAACATATCAATCCATCAGTTGATAATTTAAATAATGATACTTCAGATTATATTGAAAGAAAAAGTGATGTATTATCATATATGCTATTCTCTCCAATATTCTTCGCAAATGTAGGATTAAATATTGACTTCTCTACATTTAATCCATCATTAATAGGCTTTGGATGCTGCTTCATTTTAGCTGGTCTATTAGGTAAGGTATTAGGTTGTGGCTTAGGTGCTAAGATTACTAATAATTCTTGGAAGGATTCATTACGAATTGGTATTGGTATGATGGCACGTGCTGAGGTTGCTTTAATTTGTGCTACAAAGGGTATGAATGTTGGCTTAGTCGATAGTGGAATGAGCGTATTTATTATAATAATGATTATTCTATCAAGCTTCGTTACTCCACTTGTTCTTAAGTCTACATATAAAAATGAACCTCCTGCTAAAATTGATTATAACGAGGAGAAATTTACTGCAGTTCATGAAGCTGCAATGGTTAATACTAAAGATTCACATTATAACGAAACTAATGTTGAACCATAAAAAAATGTCCGTCATATGACGGATTTTTTTCTTATGCTAAGTCTTATTATTCTCCTAATAAAGCTAATGATGATTATAAATCCGTTTTAAAAGATTATCATATTGATATATCATTAACCATAGAAAAATTTAATACTATTGATTCTATCATTAGTAGGAGTATAACTAATATGGTCAAAGCATAGCTCATATTTTCATTCAAACGATTTAAGTATTTCTATGAGTACATCCTATGCATATTTAAGAAATGAATTTTCAAAAGCAAAAATAGTTAATACCCATAGAATGGTTAGACTAAAGATTAAAGGCGGTAAAAAGAATCATAATTAGTCATACTAACAAAGCTAAAAGAAGGAAATAATTATTTTATCATTAAAAATCTAGATACATATGATTAAGGACTAATCTTTATTTTGGTGACCATATGGCATCTTTTCAAAAAGGAAGTTGTGAGAACAATCATGAAAGATTTAGATATTTTCTACCAAAAGGAATGAATTTTGATGAATATACTCAAAATGAATTCAATTTAATAACTTCTCATGTTAAAAAAGCATAGATTTTTCATACCTAATTGAAAAGCTCTATGCCTTTTTTGGTAAAGAGAGTTTTAATAAATTAAATATTTCTCATATATCAGCTAATAACGTTTATTTAAAAACAGAACTAATTAAACAATAAGAAAATTCTAAATTATGACTAAATTGGTTTCATAGAAAACAATAGCGGAATTCAAGTCTGCAAAACGATTTTGAGCCATATTAATAGGACTAAGAATCTTTATGATTTTTTACAGTCTAATTATACCTCACTCTAGATAAAAAAAGTAAAATTAAAAAAGTTGATTTCCAAAATTTCAATCAACCAAGAAAATAGAGGAAATCAACTCAAAAACATTTTATTTATTTTTTACAAATATGTGTAGCGAAATTTAATTTAAAAATTTATCACTTTAATAATAATTCACATAGAGCTTCACCAAATGCCTTTGGATCATCTGGTAGAATACCTTCTTGTAATAATGCATCAGCATACAAGATATTTGAATACTTATCACCAAGCTCCTTACTTGTATCATAAGCATCCTCAAGCTTCTTAAATACTGGATGGTTAGGGTTAAGCTCAAGAATTCTATCAGCCTTAACCTCAGAATGCTGTTGCTTTAAAACACGCTCCATTTCAAATGAAATCTCACCATCAGATGCTAAGCAGCATGGGGCATCAACTAATCTCTTAGAAAGAATAACATCCTTTACACCAGGTAAACTTGCCTTAACAGACTCTAATAATGACTTTTTAGTTTCCTTAAGCTCATCAATCTTCTTTGATTCTTCTTCATCAATTAATCCTAAATCACCAGAATTAATAGACTTAAATTCATGATCATTATATTTCTTTAATACTTGAATCATAAATTCATCAACATCATCAGCTAAAATTAATACATCATAGCCCTTTGATTTAACTAAATCCATTTGTGGAAGTTTTTCAACAGAAGCCTTATCTTTACCAATTGCATAATAAATATCCTTTTGGCCTTCCTTCATAGCTTCTACATACTCACTAAATGTAATAGGCTTTTCAGTATTATAGCTATTAAAGATAATTAAATCCTTTAATAAATCCTTCTTCTCACCATAATTCTCATATAGACCATACTTTAGGTTAATACCATAATCCTTAAAGAATTCCAAATACTTCTCTCTATCATTCTTTAGCATTCGAGATAATTCTGCTAAAATCTTCTTTTCAACATTAGTAGCTATCTTCTTTAATGAGCGATCCTCTTGAAGCATTTCACGAGAAATATTTAAGCTTAAATCAATAGAATCAACAAGACCCTTAACAAAACGTAAGTATTCTGGAATTAATTCCTTACACTTATCTAGAATAAATACACCCTTTGTATATAATTGAAGACCTCTTTCATTTCTATCAGAATACATATCATAGAATGGCTTCTTAGGAATGAATAATAATGCTGTATATGTAAGCATTCCTTCAACATTAATATGTATAGATGTAATAGGATCTTGATAATCCATAAACTTACTCTTATAGAAGTTATTTAATTCCTCTTCAGTAACCTCACTCTTATTCTTCTTCCAAATTGGAAGCATAGAATTAATAGTTTCAAGCTCTAAATGAGTCTTTGGCTCATTATCATCATCCTTATCATCATCTGATTTAGGATCATACTTTGTAACCCAAGTTTGAATTGGATATCTAACATAATCTGAATACTTCTTGATTAAATCCTTAATACGATACTCATCAAGATACTCATCATAATTTTCATCCTCAGTATTATCTCTTAGATAAAGAGTAATCTTTGTACCATAATCCTCTTTTTCACTATCCTCGATTGTATAAGACTCTAAACCTTCACTTGAGAATAAATGAGATGTTCCATCATTAACTGATTTAGTTAAAACATCAACCTTTTTAGCTACCATAAATGCTGAATAGAAACCAACACCAAATTGACCAATAATATCAACATCAGGAGTTTTCTCCTTACTAACAGCCTCTAAGAATTCCTTACTACCAGATTTAGCAATAGTACCTAAATGTTCTTCTAGTTCTTTTTCTGTTAAACCAACACCATTATCAGTAATAGTAATTGTTCTATTTTCCTTATCAGCTTCTACTAAAATTTTATAATCATCACTAGCAATATTTGAATTAGTTAATGATAAATAATGTCTTTTATCAATAGCATCACTTGCATTTGAAATTAATTCTCTTAAAAATATCTCCTTATGAGTATAGATAGAATTAATCATCATGTCTAATAGACGCTTTGTTTCAGTTTTAAATTCCTTAGTTTCCTTCATTTTATTAATTCCTTTCCTAGAGCTTTATATCAAGCTCAACTTTATCTACTATTATACTCAATATTTTGGCAGTGTCAACACACAAGTGCTAACTTTTATAATTTTAATGCTTTATTTCCTTTTTATGTTAAAATAAATTAGGGTGATAATATGGTCGAAAGCTTCAAAATTAGAGCAGAACATTTAAAAAGATATTTAAAAATATCCGTTAATTTGCCACGTGAATACAATAATAATGAATCTTCATACCCATTAGTTTTAGTTTTTGATGGACAATTGTTTTACAATTTTCTAAATGAAGAAACAAGAGTTATTGAAATGGAAAAAATAATAGACTCAATAAATAAGGACTTTATATGTATTACATTACAATCCCCTACTATACCCGAATGGAGAATAAGTGAACTTAATCCCTATTATAATGGTAATAACCCAAGTGTAGATACTGTTTTATCACTAATATATTATGATTATATTACTAAAGAGCTTTTACCTATTTTAAAGGAAAGATATCGTATAAATGATGACATATATTTATTAGGCTATCAAGAGGGAGCGATTGCTAGTCTATATATGCTATATGCCTATGAAGATTTTAAAGGTGCAGGCTTATTCTCAATTCCACTAAATACTTGTAATGAAAAATATAAGGATGATATATTTAATAGATGCACCTGCAAAAAGGATTTATTTTTAGCCTATGGAGGATTAGGAACTGATACAAAGGATGATAATTTATTTTATAAGCTTTGTACACAGCTAGATTCATTAAAAATCGAAAAGCTCAAATATGAATTCTATGAGAATGAGGATAATTCCTATGATATTCTTAAAAATCATCTGAAGGACTTTTTTAATTTCATGCTTCCATAAATTGGAAATCAAAACACCCCAGGGGTATGTTATAGTACTCTTGGGGTGATTTTTATGAAATTAAAAAAAATATTATGTTTACTACCATTATCTCTTATTTTCGCAATTGATGGTAATGTAAATGCTTCATCAAGTAAATATGGAGTAGTTTCAACAAAGGGAAGCAATTTAAATGTAAGGGCAGGAAAATCTTCTTCTACTGCATCTGAATACAAGCTTAAAAATGGAAGCTATTTCAAAATAATTAGTCAGGATAATGACTGGTATTATATAGAATATAAGAGCAATTCTTTTGGATATGTTTCTAAAGCTTACGCAAAGGAGGTTTCATTATCTCAAGCATTCGTCTCAACAAATGGAGGGAATTTAAATGTAAGAGAAAATCCTTCAAGTAGTTCTAATATTAAATATAAGCTTAAAAATGACAGTATCGTTTATATCATAGAAAAAGATACTAATTTTTCAAAAATATTATATAATGATTTTAATACTGGATATGTTTCAAGCTTATATTTATCATCAGGAAAAAGCGCAAGCTCTATTAAATTAAGTGTTCCATCATATAAGCAATTTGATGATAGATGGGCAAATGTAAAAATAGGCTCTTATGGTAAAACTATGAAGCAAATAGGCTGTCTTACAACCGCAATGGCGATGACAGAGTCTATCAGATTAAATAAAACTATAACACCAATAAATATTAAAAATACCTTTAATTATACTCAAAGTGGTAATATGTATTGGCCAAGCAATTATAAAACCACTACTAATACAAGTGATTATCTATCATTTATTTATAATAATCTTAAAAATGGTAAGCCAACAATTGTTGGAGCTAAAAATAGTAATGGTAGTATGCACTTTGTAGTAGTATATGGATATAATGGTAATGGTATATACAATAAAAATAACTATTTAATCCATGATCCTGGTTCTTCTTCTAGAACAACCCTAAATCAATTCTTAAATAGTTATCCAAATTTATATAAGCTAAGCTACTATTAAATTCTATGGCTAAGAGTCAAATCTTAGCTTTTTTTATATACTTTTAAGTTCTTCAATAACTCTACATATATCATCATTAATCGCTACAGTAGCATAAGAATCATATGATGTTTCACTCTTATTAATAAGTATCAAATTACTTCCTCTAAAATATCTAATAAAGCCTGCAGCAGGATAAACAGTTAAAGAGGTGCCAACAATAATCATTGTATCCGCATCACTAATTTTATCTAACGCTCCTTCAACAACCATATCATCTAACCCTTCTTCATATAAGACAACATCAGGCTTGATGATACCGCCACAATCACAATAAGGAATTGGTCTTTTGTTCATTATATCATTTAAAGAATAAAATTTATGACATTTAGTACAATAATTTCTTATTATACTACCATGAAGCTCATATACTACTTTACTCCCTGCCATTTGATGAAGATTATCAATATTTTGAGTAACAATACTAACATCCTTCCCCATTTCCTCTAGCTCATGAAAATACTTATGCGCTATATTAGGTAAAGCCTTAGGATAGACCATCTTATCAAAATAAAATTCATAAAATTCTTTAGGATTACTAACAAAAAAGCTATGTGATATTATTTCCTCAGGTCTAATATTAAGTTTTGTTTTTTGATTATAAATACCATTAGCAGATCTAAAATCAGGAATTCCTGAATTAGTAGAAAGCCCTGCGCCTGAAAAAATTACAATTCTTTTACTATTATCAATTATATTTTTTAATCTTTTAATTTTTGTATCCATATTATCACTCCAGCTTAATTATAAAATAAAAGGATGCGAAAATCCACATCCTTTTAATAACTATAAGCTTTTAACAGTAGAAACAATTCTTTCAATTGCTTCAGTATAGCTAATTTCTTCTTTTTCTAGAGTTTGTCTATTCTTAAATTCAACAATACCCTCATTACTTTTCTTACCACAAATAACCATATATGGAATACCAATTAATTCCCAGTCCTTAAACTTAAATCCAGGTTTTGCATCTCTATCATCAAAAATAGCTTCAATATGTTCCTTCTTTAGCTCCTCATAAATTTGATTAGCTAAATTATATTGAGTTTCATCCTTAATTGTAATTGGTACAATAACTGCATGATATGGAGCCACATTTAAAGGCCATTTAATACCATGCTCATCATGATATTGATCAACTATAGATTGTAATGTACGAGTAACACCAATTCCATAGCAACCCATACGCATTGGAACATTTTCGCCCTTTTCATTAACATAAGTACACTTCATTGGTTCTGAATACTTAGTTTGAAGCTTAAAGATTTGACCTACCTCAATACCACGATTTTGTCCCATAGGCTTTCCACAGCATGGACATAAATCTCCTTCTCTAGCATTAATAATATCGCAAACCTTACCAGCAAAATCTCTTCCATAGTTAGCATTTAAATAGTGATAGTTTAATTCATTAGCACCAATAACAACATTGTGCATTAATGAAACCTCTTTATCAATATAAATATCACAATTTAATCCCTTAGGTCCACAGAAGCCATGAATAGTACCTAATGATTTAATTTCATCATCAGTTGCTAAAACTAAATAATTTTCATTTGAATTAGACTCATTAATAAGCTTAATCTCATTAACCTCTCTATCACCACGTACTACAGCAGCAATAAGCTTCTCATTAACAAAATCATGATAAATAATAGTTTTAGCTGTTCTATCAGCAGGAACACCTAAAAATTCAGTAATTTCTTCAATAGTTCTCTTATTAGGTGTTTCAACCTTTGTTAGCTCTAATAATGAAGAAGTCTCTTCTTCTTTTTCCTTAATAGTAGCCTTTTCAACATCAGCTGCATATCCACAATTATCACAATATACTATTTCAGATTCACCAACATTTGATAAAGCCATAAATTGATGAGAACCATTACCACCAATATTTCCTGTATCAGCTAATACTGCTTGATAATGTAATCCAAATCTTGTAAAAATTCTAGAATATGTATCATACATATTTTGATAGCTCTTTTCAAGACCTTCCTCATCCTTATCAAATGAATAAGCATCCTTCATTATAAATTCTCTACTACGCATTAAACCATATCTAGGTCTAAATTCATCCCTATATTTTGTTTGAATCTGATAAATGTTCATTGGTAGCATCTTAGGGCTCTTTATTAAATCACGAGCAATAGAAGTAAAAACCTCCTCATGAGTTGGTCCTAAGCAGAATTCACGATCATGACGATCCTTTAATCTCATTAATTCAGGACCATACTTCATCCAACGACCAGACTCAACCCAAAGCTCCTTTGGTTGAATTGCTGAGCATAAAATTTCAAGTGCGCCTGAATTATCCATTTCTTCTCTTATAATATTTTCAATTTTATTTAAAACTCTTAATCCTAATGGTAAATAATTATAAATACCTGCAACCTCATTTTTTATCATTCCAGCACGTAATAATAAAATATGAGAATCTATTTTTGCCTCATTAGGTGCTTCCTTTAATGTGGAAATAAGCATTTTACTAGCTTTCATAAAATAACACTCCTTATTTGTTTTAACCGAGACTGATTATACCATATTTTCTTTATATAATCTATTTAATTTATTTGTTTTTTAATTCCTAGACTATATTTTTTTGTTTAGATATTATATAATAAATATTAAGAAAACGCTATACTAAATTTTATCTATTTTTTCACTAAATTTTTTTAAATTTACTCAAAAATTAATGATAAATTCTTTGATTTTTGCGTAAACTTATAATATAATATAAAATAGATTATATTTTTGGATTCAATATAGGAGGTCAAATATGGACAAGATTAAAAGCCGTTCGGAAATCGGCATTTTTGCACTTGGTGGACTAGGTGAAGTCGGAAAGAATATGTATGTTATCGATTATTTAGAACAATTATTTATAGTAGATTCAGGAATTCTTTTCCCAGATGAGCATCTATTAGGAGTAGACTATGTAATTCCAGATTTTACTTTTCTTGAACAAAACGAGCACAAAATAGTGGGTCTTTTTATTACTCACGGTCATGAAGATCATATTGGCGGTATTCCCTTCTTACTAAAAAAGGTTAAAATACCAAAAATATATGCGGCCGGAGTAACTGTTGATTTAATTGAAAACAAGCTTGAAGAATATCCTGAATTATTATCAGATACTCAAATTGTTGAATTCAAAAGTCACTTTATTTATAAATTCAAGGGTGTAGATGTATCATTTATAAGATTAAATCACTCTATCCCTGATTCATTCGCAATCTGCTTTAAAACTGAATTAGGAACAATTGTTCATACAGGAGATTTCAAGATTGACTTAACTCCAGTTGGCCCTGGTGCAGAATATGAAAAGCTTGCAAGATTAGGAACAGAGGGTGTATTAGCACTTTTATCTGATTCAACCAACGCCTTAAGAGAAGGATTTACTGATTCTGAAAGAAAAATCGGTGCTTCAATTAAAGAATTATTCTCTAAGGTTGAAAATCGTATTATTGTTGCGACATTCGCTTCAAATATGTTTAGAGTTCAACAAATAGTTCAAGCATGTATACAATGTAATCGTAAGATTGCCATCTTTGGTCGTTCAATGGAAAAAACAATTGAGGTTGGACAACAAATAGGATATATAAAAGCGCCTAAAGGAACTATCATAAATGCTGATGAAATAAATAATTATAAGCCAAATGAAATTTGTTTATTATGTACAGGCTCACAAGGTGAACCACTAGCTGCATTATCAAGAGTAGCTAATGGTTCACATAGAATTATAAAGCTAATTCCATCTGATACTATTATTTTCTCTTCTTCTCCTATTCCAGGAAACCAAGAGGGAGTAAATAGAACAATAAATCAATTATTTAAAAAAGGTGCTAATGTAATTACCCATTCTCCTATAACTGATACTCATACAACAGGACATGCCTCTCAGGGCGAATTAAAGCTTATGCTTACTTTATTAAAGCCTAAATACTTTATTCCTATTCATGGTGAATATCGTATGCAAAGAGTTCATGCTGATCTAGCAATTGAAACAGGTGTAGAACCTGAAAATACCTTCATCCTAGAAAATGGTGATGTTGTTGCGATAAACGACCATTCAGCTAGAATTGCAGGTCACGTAACTGCTGGTGATGTTTATATAGATGGATCTGGTGTTGGTGATGTTTCATCTCAAATTATTAGAGAAAGAAAAGCATTATCTGACGATGGAATGTTCTCATTAATAATAACAATTGACTCTAAAAATAAAACTATCCCAATTGAACCTCAGGTTGTATCAAGAGGATTCATTTATATGAAGGATAGTGAGGAATTAACAAAATCATTTGTTGATTATACAAAGGAATATTTATTAAAGACAATGAGCTCAATAAAGCTTGTTAATCTTAATGTTTTAAAATATAATCTAACAGAGGAATTAGGTAGATATATCTATAGTAAAACTGATAGAAAACCAATTATAATTCCTGTATTTATGGATTTAGCACAGAAGGCTTAATAGCCTTCTTTTTATTTTCTTATTGAATGTTTAAAATAATTAGGTATAATAATACTATAAAATAAAGGAGAAATAAAAATGAAGTTTGATATTAAATGCTTTAATGAGTTAACAAAATCTAAGCCATATGAAGGAATTGATGCTTATCTAATTGATGATAATAAAAATGAAATTCCTTATCATATTTATATGTGCTTAATTGAATCAGATAATCTATGTGCATTATATGTAAAGAAAATTCCAACAGATAATGAAGAATACCAAATCTATGAATTCAATGGAAATAAGCTTTTAGCTCACAATAGTGTAAGACTTAAGGAATTAAGTAATACTACTGGTAAATACGAAAGATTAATAAAGCAATTTGAAAATAAAGAGTTCCAATTCGAACAAAAATAATAACAATCCAACCGTTCAACGGGTTGGAATTTAGGCTCCACTATAAGGGCCTAATACTTCACACCCCATCAAGGGGCATATGAATAATCTGACAACCGTGATGTCACCTGCAGCCGCTATAACTAGCGGCTTTTATTTTTGGGTTCCTTTGAACGGATCATTGTATTCTTTTTTACTTATTTGGTCCTCTTTCATATCTTCCAATTCTTGATTTCTGCTATATTCTCTTACAACTTCATCCTTTAATCCTACAGTTGAAACAAAATATCCCTTCGCCCAAAATTTTCTATTGCCGTATTTTTATTTCAAATTTCCATATCTCTCGAATATCATCAAACCACTTTTGCCTTTCAAACAACCCATAAACGATGATACTGCTAACTTTGGCGGTATTGCAACAAGTATATGAAATATATTGTCCTTTTTAACGATCAATTTCTTAACATATTCCATTATCATATTTAATTCTTGAGTAAAAGTCATATCAGTCTTATAATCAATTGCTTCAGGATCAACCTCACTAATATTATTTAAACTACCTACACCAATATTAAATAGCGCACCATTTTAATAATGATATACCTAGAAGCTCCTAAATAGCTATATAAAGATTCAGCCTCTTTAGAAATAACATCAACAGTAATAATAGTTTCATTTTTAATTCTTGATAACACCTCTTCTGTATTACTTATATTTCTTAATGATGCCATAGCGAAGGCATAATAATCATTAATCTTTAATAAATCAATAATTTGCTTAAAATTATGTAAAATATTAATGCATACTTCTATTCTTGCTTCAGTTAATAAATTATTTTATCTATAGCTAATAAGCTTGGCAATCTCCTTCTTGTCTACTACAGAATATTATCCTCCTTCTTTTATTTTATAAATTTTCAATCTAATTATATTAGATCCAATATAAATACTCCGTACATTTCTTATATTTCCTTTTTCACAATAATTATATTAAGTGTAGAATTTTTATAAAATTAAATAAATGTAAATAATTGTAAAAATTATAAATATCTATTCATAATCATTTTTTTTACAATTAGAACACATCATACATTTACCTTTATGTTTAAATCCAAAATAATCAGCTATTAATCCATGTAGACACTTCTTGGATAAGGCATAATTAACCATTTTATCTAGCTTTTTATATCTATCAGCCTTTATTATCTTAATTTCTTTATCACTTTTATTTTCCGATGAAATATTATCAATAAAATACTCTATTGTTTCTATATCACGACTATTAAAATATAAAATTCCTTCTGCATATTTTCCATCTCTAGATCCTCTTCCAGTTTGTTGTAAATAATCCTCTATTGATTGTGGCATATCATATTCAATAACATATCTTACATCACTTACATCAACACCCATTCCAAAAGCTTGTGTACAAACAACCACATCAATTTTATGGCTTATATAATCCTCTAAAACCTTCTTTTTTATTTTGCTATCTAAAGCTCCATGATATAATGCAGCATTTATATTTTTTTCACGTAAAAAATTATAAATATGTTCACATTGTTTTATTGTTAAAGCGTAAATTAAACCATGTATTCCTTTTCTTCTAGAAACATAAAAATATAAATCTCTATCCTTATCATTAGTCTTAATATTTCTATAAAAAATATTTTTTCTATCACAATCTCCTTTAATAACAACTGGATTATTTAATGATAAAAATTTAGTAATCTTAGAAGCTGTTATTTCTGTTGCTGTTGCGGTTAAAGCTAGCATTTTAGGCCTTTTTCTTAATTTTTTAATAAAGAGAGGAATATCTCCTAAAGCTTCTCTAAAATCTTCACTCCAAAGTAATGTATGAGCCTCATCACATACTAATAATGAAATATCAATATTTAATATTTCGTTTAAAAATCTAGTAGATTTCAATCTTTCAGCAGAAACATATAAAATCTTAATCTCATTTCTTTTTAAAGCCTCATAGATTTTATCCTGAGAATCATTATCCTGTAATGAATTTATATATTCACTAGGAATACCTCTTCTTTTTAAAGACATTACCTGATCCTGCATTAAAGCGATTAAAGGCGAAATAACTATAGTTAAACCATCTAGCATTAAAGCAGGAACCTGAAATGTTACACTTTTTCCAAAACCTGTAGGTAACAACCCTATGACATCCTTATTATTTAAAACATTATCAATTATATCTGCTTGTTCTTGTTTTAATTGATATCCAAAATATTTTTTTATTATCTCATTTTTATCAAAGTTCATAATATTTTCTCCTTAATTAATACAATTTATCTATTTTTTATACAGTTAAAAAAAGACCTTGATTTTTTCAAATCAAGGCCATATATAAGTATAGATTTAACATAATACCACCTACCAAATACTGATTTACCAATTACTATATAAGTTTAACATAATTTCAAAATAAATAATAGGTAAATTTAAAATTATAGTTTTAAAATATTAATATCCTCTATTTCATAAATAGGAATCAAAATTTCTTTATTTTCCATTTGAAGTCTAATTCCCTTTTCACTACATTCTAAAACAATTCCCTCATAACGAGAATTCTTTGTTTCAATTTCAGCTAAAATATGGATACGATAATAAAGCATTGCCTCTATATCCTCTACCCTATATTTAGCCTTAGTTTTCCTACTCTTAACTCTCGAATCAAAAATCTCCTGATTACTAGGAGAAGCATCATCACTTATAGAATCAATAAATAATAATGGTCCACTCATAAATATTCACCTAGCTTAATATATGAAAAAAAATAGGTAATCGTACCTATTTTTTTAAACTTTTTGAAATTTCAAGAGCGCATTTAGCTCCATCACTTACGGCTGTAGCAACCTGATGTAATCCTTTTATCGCATCTCCTCCAGCATATATTCCCTTTATATTAGTCATATAACTAGAATCAACAACAATATAATTATCTTTATCTAACGCAATTCCTAAATGCTTCGCAAAAGTAAAGACATTTTGAGAGCCTAACGCAACAAAAGCGCCATCAACTGGGTATTCATTATTTTCAGTAACAATTGCTTCAAGCCTATCATTTCCTTTAAATTCAATTATTTTTTCAGTAATAACAGGACTATTAGGAGTAAATGATAGTTTTTCTCCATTAGTGAAAATAGTTAAATTAGGAATCATATTATTCAAAACATCATATTCATGCTTCATATATAATGACGAACCAATAATAGCTACCTTCTTTTTACGATACAAAAATCCATCACAGGTAGCACAATATGAAACACCATTTCCTTCATATTTATTAGCTAAAGAAAAGCTTGTTCTTCCACTTCCTAAGGCTAATAATATTCTTTTAGTGCTAAATTCATTAGTACTACCCTTAACAATGAAATTTTCATCAGAGATATATTCAATATCAATTACTTCTTCCTTATAAACAGGAACACCTAATTCTTTTGCTTGTGATATACCTAATTCAAATAAATCTTTACCACTTATACTTTTAATACCATAATAATTTTCAATTAAATGAGCCTTATTTAGTGATGTATTATCAAGTCCAACTAAACAAACATTATGACCATATCTCTTTAAATAAATGCCACAAGATACACCACATGGTCCTAACCCAATAATAACCACATCAAAGTTAAGCATTTTCTAAAACCCAGTTTTTTAGGCTTTCATAATCCATATAACCAACCTTTTTGCCTAAAAGCTTACCACTCTTAAATAATAATAATGTTGGAATAGATGTAACATTAAAGGCTTCAGCTAATACATCAATTTCATCAACGTCAACCTTACCAACCTCAATTCCCTCATTCTCACTTAATTTCTCTAATAATGGTGCAATCATTCGACAAGGACCACACCATGTAGCCCAAAAGTCTACAACAACAATTTTGTCGCTTTCAATAAAGCTTCTGAAATTTTCCATGTTTAAATGTGAAACAGCCATATTTAATTCCTCCATTCTCTATGCTTTTCATCAAGACTACAAACATCGACATCATCAATAAAATCATGTCCCTTCATAGTATCTGGTTCTTCTTTGTAAACTATACTAGAATCATTTAATTGTTCTGAGGCTAAAAATAACATAATTGCTGCACAATTAGATAAATTTAGGCTTCTAACCTTATCAGTTGTTGGAATTCTATAACAATCATCTAAATTATCTTTTAAAATATCATATGCAATTCCAGTTGATTCAGCTCCAAAGATTAAATAAACATCCTGATCATTACTTTCCTTAAAATTAATTACAGATGGTGATTTATGACCATATCTAGTTAAAAAATAATATTTTCCAGGATTTTTTTTCTTAAAATCATCAAAATCCTCATAAACCTCATAATTTAAATAATCAAAATAATCAACACAGCTTCTTCTTAAATGCTTTTCATCTAATGTAAAGCCTAAAGGCTTAATTAAATGAAGCTTAGCATTAAAGCCAACACAGCTTCTCATAATATTACCAGTATTTTGAGGTATTTCTGGATGATATAAAACAACATTAATTTTCATATAAAGCCTCTACTATTCTACCTGTTCACCAGATAATGAATAAGAATCACAATCTAAAATCTTAACCTTAACTCTATCTCCAACATTAAGCTCATACTTAGCAGCAACATAGATACAGCCATCAATATCATCAGGAGCGTATGCGTAATTTCTCGCAACATACATAAATGATTCCTCATCATAATCAATAATAAATACATCCTCTAATGTTTTACCAATCATCTTCTTATTATTTTCAAGTGCGATTTTTTGCTGATGAGCCATAACTCTCTCATATCTAACTTGCTTAGTAGCTAAGGAAATCTCATCAGGATAATCACAAGCCTTTGTCCCCTCCTCTAATGAGAATGTAAAGGCACCAAGTCTATCAAATTTAACAATATCCATAAAATCAATAAGATTATCAATATCCTCTTCAGTTTCATAAGGGAAACCTACAATTAAAGTAGTTCTTATAATCGCATTAGGAATCTCATCTTTAATCTTCTTAAATAAATCTAGCATATAGGCTCTATCACCTCTACGATACATTTTCTTTAATAAATGATCCTCACTATGCTGAATTGGAATATCAAAATAAGGCATAATCTTTGGATTATTTTTAATAAAATCAATTAACTCATCAGTAACAATATCTGGATATAAATATAATAACCTAACCTTAAAATCACCAGGTATTTTAACAATTTCCTTTAATAAAGGAACAATCATTAGCTTATTATCATATAAATCAAATCCATATTTAGTAGTATCCTGAGAAATTAAATTTATCTCATAAACACCATCATTAACATCCTTTTTTACCTCATCAACTATTGATTCAATAGTTCTACTTTTTAATCTACCACGTATTAAGGGAATAGCACAAAATGCACAATGGTTTAAGCAACCTTCAGAAATCTTTATATATCTCATATAATTAGGAGTAGAATATACTCTATTTAATGGAGAATAATTACTTGTTAGACTATAGCTAGAGGAAATAACAGAGTTAATGATATTCGCAATATCAGAATATTCATCAATAGAAATAAATCTATCAACCTCTGGTAATAGCTTTATGATTTCTTCCTTATATCTTTGAGCTAGACATCCACATACAATTAGCTTACATCCATTCTTCTTATAATCAGCTAAAGCTAAAATAGTATCAATAGCTTCCTTTCTAGCAGATTCAATAAAGGCACAAGTATTAACTAATATTAAATCAGCATCATCAGGTTGACTAACTAAAGTCATTTTTTCCTTACAAACACCTAAAATCATTTCTGTATCTACTTGGTTTTTAGCACAACCAAGGCTTACAACATATAAATTCATTTTTCTACTCCTACATACAATAAAATAATATTACGAATATTCCAACAGAAATTAATAAATTAAATAATACCATTAAAATACCCTTTTTCTTAATAAATAAAGAAATTAAACCTACAATAACAGGCGATATACCATAATACATAATACTATTATTACTATTAAAAAAGCTATCATACTTTGAAGCATCAAAAATACCAAAGCTTGAAATACTACATATAATTGAAGCAGCCATAATTGAGAATAAAATAGACAATGAAACCTGAGAAAAGAAAGCTAGAGGTAAATGAGAATTCTTTGTTTTTTTCTTTAGCTTTTCTTCATCCTTAGATAGAATTACTAATCTATTTTCTTGTTTAATATTAAGTTTCTTATCGCTAGCTTCCTCAAAGAATAAATAATCTGAAACATATTCCTGAGTTTTACTAACTCTAATAGATAAACAGATTGTAGAAGCTAAAGCAATAACAGCTGAAGCTCCTAAAGCAATAATAATATATTTACTCATTAATTCTTTAATTTTAGACTCAAATAAACCTAAATTTGGTAATAAATAACAGCCACCAATAATTACTATAGCTATAATAGTAACTATAGTAGACATTATACTAAGTCTCTTTAAAGCACTCAAAATTTTCTTTTGCTTCTTTAATCTTTCAATAGTACCCTTTTCCTGTAACACAATAAAATCAGCTGGATTATCATTAGATACATCATCAAGCTCATTCTCATTCTTATTTTTATTAGGATTATAAAGCTTTACTATTCTATTTTTCATATAATCCTGACATATTAATGTTTTACAATAAGGCTTATCAAATGTATATAGACTACTATCATACTTAGACTTAACATATATTCTACCATTTTTAAATAAATGGATAAAATTTAAATAATTCAAATATAATTCTCTAGAAAAATCAATATATAAATCTAAAGAAATAGAATATATCTTCTTTGAATCCATCTTCTTCTTATACGTTAAATATTCCTTTTTAATAGCTAATATTCTATTAACTGTATCTTTAGCATCTATCTTATAGCCATAATAATCAATATTATCTAATAAATTCCAATAGAATGTATCAGATATAATCTTCTTCAATTCCTCAGGATCTATTTCATCCTTAAATAACTTAAGGGAATAGAATACTGGATTATTCTCATTAACTAATTTTATAGCTGTTTTAAAATCATATTTATGTGCTACATATAAATAGAATTCATTATCTCTAAATAGCTTTGAGGCTCTTCTAAAGCATTCATCACCATTAATAATAATTGTCTTTAATGTTGCAGTAAAGGATTCCTTCAATTGATATTCACGATATGTTGATAGATATAGCTTTGTAAATTCGTTATAGCAATATTTATCCAAATAATAGCTATCAGCTAATATTTTTCTTTCTATTGAATTTTCCTCTCTATACATTTCTTGATAGGTTTTAGATAATCCAAAATCCTCCATAAATACATACAAAGCATTATTATTAGATGGTTCACAACAAGATAATGCTTCAATAAACTCTAAGAATGTATAGCTTTTACCATTAATAAATACCTTCTTATCATTTTGTAAATAATAAATAATAAATGTTAGAGCATTATTTTTATATTTAGAATAAGCTAAAGCATATACAACATTCTCAACTAATTTCTTATCTCTATTAAACGACTTAATAAATTTTATTAGTTTTTTAGAATTATGATAAATATCCTCTATTGCTTCATTATAATTTTCTGAATAAGCTCTTCCGAGTTCATCTAGAGTAACATATTTATTTCCTAAAAATGTATATTCCTTCATAAAATAACGCTCCTTTCAAATATTATAGCTGTTCACTATCAAGTAGTATTGTTACTGGACCATCATTTAATAGTTCAATTTTCATATCAGCTCCAAAAATACCCTTTTTCACATCAAAGCCTAATTCTCTAAGTCTTTCACAAAATAAATCATAATATTGTGAAGCTTTATCAAATTTCATTGCCTCAGTGAAGGACGGTCTATTACCATGCTTACAATCAGCATATAGAGTGAATTGAGAAATTGCTAGAATTGAACCATTAACATCTAATAAAGATTTATTCATTTTACCAAATTCATCTTCAAATATTCTTAAGCCTATAACCTTCTTTAAAAGCTTTTCCATTTCGGCCTCAGTGTCATTTTCCTTAAAGCCAATTAATAACATAAAGCCCTTATCAATAGAGCTTATAAGCTTATTTTCAACAATACAGCTAGAATATTTAACTCTTTGAACTACTACTCTCATACTAAATCCTTATCATCCTTATCTATAGCTATTAAATTATCTCTTTCAATATTATAAATATATTTAATCTTCTTTAAATTAACAATCATTTTTTCTAAATCTAATAAATTACTAGTCATAACCTTAAGCTTAACAATAGATTCAAAATTAGCATTACTATTAGCTGAAATTGCTAAAATTGAAGATCCATTAGCTGAAACAACATTCATTATTTCAACTAATAAATTTAAATTACTTGTCGCATAAATTGTAATACTAACAGGATACTTTCTTCCTGGATTAGTAGCCCATTCTAATGGAATTAATCTTTCCTTTTGGAAGGAATTAATATTCTTACAGTATTTATGATGAACAACTATTCCGTTACCCTTTGTTACATATCCTAAGATATCGTCACCTGGTATTGGATTACAACAGCTACCAAGCTTTAGCTGAGGATTAGTTAATCCTAATACAACTACTCCTGTTTCACTATTGGTTGTTAAAATCTTAGTATTACGTTCAATTTGCCTAGAAATAGTTTCATGTATATTATCATCACTTTCACGTCCTAAATACTTAGTGACAACTGTTTTAGGTGAAACATTAGATTTAGCTATTTCTAAATATAAATCCTCTAATGAATTAACATTATTCTTAGAGAAATTCTTTTTCGCAAAATCATCATTAAGCTCATAATTAGTAATCTTATTTAAATGGAACTCATCATCAAGCATTTGCTTACCATTACTAGAAAGAATATCCTTATTTTGTTTATTAAGGAAATTCTTAATTTTATGTCTAGCATGGCTAGTTTTAGCAATTCTTAGCCAGTTTTCTGAAGGTCCAAAAGAATTCTTATTAGTTTTAATTGAGATAATATCACCATTTTGAAGCTCATAATCAAGCGGTACAATATGATTGTTAACTATCGCACCAACAGTTTTATTACCTATATTTGTATGAATTTTATATGCAAAATCAAGTGGTGTCGCACCTCTAGGTAAATCTATAACATCACCTGTAGGAGTATATACATAGACATTAGTTGAAAGAATTTCCTCCTTAACAGTCTCTACATAATCCTTTGCATCATCATTTTTCTCCTCTGAAAATTGTAAAAGCTCTGCATACCATTTAAGCTTTGAAGCAATTTCAAATTGCTCACGCTCCTTAGAGTATTCAACATTTTCCTTATATGCCCAGTGTGCAGCAACACCATTTTCAGCAATTTCATCCATTTCCTCAGTTCTAATTTGGACCTCAAAAGTAAAACCATCAGCACTAATAACTGTTGTATGTAGTGATTGATACATATTAGGCTTAGGTACAGCAATATAGTCCTTAAAACGCTTTGGAACTGGTGTATAATGAGCATGAATTAATCCTAATACCTGATAGCATTCCTGAATTGTTTTAACAATAATACGAATCGCAAGAATATCATAAATATCCTTAAAATCCTTATTTTGATTAACCATCTTTTTATAAATACTATATATATTTTTAATTCTACCCTTTATTTGATAATCAGTTAAATTCTCATCCTCTAATATTTTCTTAATCTCATCAATTGTATGATCGACATTTTGAATTCTTGCAGAATTATCAGATTTAATTTGATTTAAAATTTTATTATAATAAACTGGTTCAACATACATTAAAGCAGTATCCTCTAGCTCAGCCTTAATTCTAAACATACCTAGTTTATGAGCAAGTGGAGCATAAATCTCTAATGTTTCTCTGGCTATTCTAACTCTCTTATCCTCTCTTAAGGAAGATAGTGTTCTTATATTATGAAGTCTATCCGCAAGTTTAACAATAATAACACGAATATCCTTAGCCATTGCCAAAAGCATATGCTGATGATTTTCAACCTGCTTTTGTTCAAGAGAAGCAAACTTTAATTGACCAACCTTCGTAACACCATCAACTATTTCGGCAATTTCCGAACCAAATTCCTTAGCTAGCTCCTCCTTAGTGATTGGAGTATCCTCAACAACATCGTGAAGTAATCCAGCACATATAGTGGATGGACCAGCATGAAGGCTTGCTAAAATACAAGCAACATTTAGTGGATGGATGATATATGGCTCACCGCTTTTTCTAAACTGTCCATTATGTAATTCCTCTGCTCTTTTATAAGCTCTTGTAATTAAATCTATAGATTCCTGCTTATGAATATATGTTCCTGTCAGTTCTAATAGCTCCTCAAGCTTTGTATATACCATATAACATCACACTCCCTTAAAAAACTAAAAATTAATTATTCTCCTTCATACTCAAGTAAAGAATAAACCTTATAATCATGTAAAAGCTCTCTACCCTTTAAATCAACTAGGTCAATAACAAAGCCTAAACCGACAACCTCGCCACCTAATCTCTCAACAAGCTTGCATGCAGCAAGTGCAGTACCACCTGTAGCTAAAAGATCATCAATAATAAAAACCTTATCGCCCTTCTTAATTGAATCCTTATGAAGTGAAAGAGAATTACTACCATACTCAAGGCTATACTCCTCAGTAATAGTCTCACGAGGTAATTTACCTGGCTTTCTTACTGGTACAAATCCACAATTACACATAACCGCAACAGGACATCCAAACATAAAGCCTCTTGCTTCAGGTCCTATAACAACATTTGCATTACTTTCCTTAACAAGCTTAGATAAGCAATTTGTAGTATATAAATAAGCATCCTTATCCTGCATAATTGGTGTAACATCTCTAAAAATAATTCCCTTCTTTGGGAAATCAACTATACTTGCAACATAATCCTTTAAATTCATAATATCCTCCGTATAAAGTAATTATATCAGTTATTATACCATATTATTTAGTAGCAAAAAAGTAATATAAAAAAATTTTTGGAGGTTTTATTATCAAAAAGAATAAAGTATTCGCTTTCATAATCTCATTTGCTCTAATAATTAAAATATTTGGATTATTTTATAAAATTATAACAACAAGACTATTAGGTCTAGAGGGAATGAAAATCCTTACAATGATATTCCCCTCAGTAGGATTATTCCTATCACTTTCTTCATTTTCAATCCAAATTGTTACAAATCAAATGATAGCTTTAAATCAAAAAAATAAAAGCTTAAGAATATCAACTATTCTTTTATCAGCAATAAGAATAACAATAATTACAACTTCTATTGCCTCAATAATATTATTATTAATTCTACCAATATATAAAAATTTATTTAATTCAACATTTATATATTTCCCTTTATTATTAACAATTCCAATTTTATATTTTGCTAACTTAAGCGGAGTATTTAAAGGCTATTTAGAGGGTACAAGTCAATTTATACATCCCTATATTTCTAATATAATTGAATCATCAATTAAGCTTTTAGCTGTAACAATACTATTACTAATATTTAAAAATACTTCCACAAAAATAAAGGTATTAATAATCTTTATAGCCTATGTAATATCCGAGCTATCATCATTTTTTTATTTATTAATTCTAATGAAAAAGAAAAAAGGCCAAATAAGGCCTCAATTTAAAAAGGGATTAGAAATAAAAATGCTAAAACAAGCCTGTCCCTTAACTTTAACAATCGCATTAGGGTCACTATCTAATTATCTATTTCCCTTTTTCATTTTATTTTTAGCAAATAAATTAAATATAGCCTATGAAAATATGATAACTGAATACACACTTATAACTTCATATGCTATGCCTGCATTAGTACTATTAGAATCTGTTTCAACAACTCTAACAAAGCTAACATTTCCTAAGCTTACTCAGCTTAGAGATAATAAAAAAGAATTAAAAAAGCTATTAACAAAAGCTATATATATAATTACAATTGCGTCAGTTCTAAGCTTTTTTATTTCTTTTTATCATACTGATATATTATTAAAAATATTATATGGAAATAATATAGCTATTTTAACAGTAAAAAAACTAGCTCCAATCTATTTATTATTATATTTTAATCCTCTCTTAGTTGCTATATTACAGGCAAATAATAAAGAAAAAGCTATATTTGTAATTCAAATAATAACTGATACATTAATGCTTCTATTAGCCTTTATTTTTACTTTATTTTTTAAAACTGATGGCCTATTATATGGTATAGCTATATATTTAATAATTAGATTTATTATTCTTCTAATAATAACTATAAAAAATTCTAATATAACTATTGATATCATAGAGGTATTAAGTATTATTCTATTATCAATAATATTTATATTAGCAATTAATTTAACTAATCCTCAATATCACTTTTCGTTAGCCTTATTATATTTGGCGATATCTCTTCTTCTTTATCCAAATGATAATAATAAAGTATTTCTTTATCTCTATATGAAGCATAAAGTATCCTATTAACATTTATCTTTCTATCCTTAAATAGCTTAATAATAGTTTTCTTATCAAAATCATAATACTCTAACGCATCCTTAACAAAGCTACCACTGATAATAAAAGGTAGGCTAACACTATCAAAATGTGTTTTTCTAAATAAAGATAAGGTACCATTAGTTTCTAAAATTCCTAATCTAATTTCATCGATATTCATAATATGATCCTGATGCATTTGAAAAACTAAATCATCCATAGTATATAGTTCCTTTTTCATATTTTTATAATTTATTTTTCCATCTACAACAATAACTCGAGGATTACCATCAACAACTCCTCTAAGACTTGAAATATGAACAATTATCAATGATAAAAGCTTTTGTAAAATAGCTAACAAAAAAACACATAAAATAGAGTACCAGAAAAACTCATTATTATCTATTCCAATAGAAGCTATATCAGCAATAATTAAAAGAATTACTAAATCAAAGATTGATAATTGACCTACCTCTCTTTTACCTAAAAACCTTAAAATAATTATTAATAAAAAATATAATATACCTATTTTAGCTAATATCCACATAGTTTCCATAAAATCACCATTTCTATTTTTAGCATAATCAATAATACTTATACATAAATTAAAATGGTGATTAGATGAAAAAAACAATTAAGAGTTTTATTAAGCTTTATATTCTTTTCTTTCTTTATGTTTTTATTAGTTTTATGATTTATTCATTATTAATATCTAAATTAAATCTAGAAATGAATAATTATGTATTAATAACCCTATCAAGCTTAGGATTTCTTCTTTTAGGGGTATTATACGGTAATATGATTCATAAAAAGGGATTACTAGTTGGAATATTTATCGGTGTAATTCACTATTTGTTATTCTATTCAATATTAAAGCTTACCAAAAGTGAAGTAGAATTTAACGTAATTAATATGTTATTATTTACAGTTTTAGCATCTATTGGAGGAATTTTAGGAGTTAACTTTAAAAAAATAATTTAATATGATAAAATAGTTAGGAATAAAGGAGTATATTATGAAGCCATTAGCATATAGAATAAGACCAAAAGAATTTAAAGATATAGTAGGACAGGATCATTTAGTAGGAGAAAAAGGAATCATTATAAAAATGCTTGAACAAAATAAACTTTTTTCAATGATATTATATGGACCTGCTGGATGTGGAAAAACTTCAATTGCTGAAATAATAGCTAATATGTTCCCACTTTCAACATTCTCTTTTAATGCTTCTTGTGATTCAAAGGCAAAGCTAAAGGAAATTATAGATAGTGCTAAATTCTATGACAATATTATTTGCATTATTGATGAGATTCATAGAATGAAAAAAGATGTACAGGATTTTTTATTACCATTTCTTGAAAGTGGCACTATTACTCTTATCGGACTTACAACAGAAAATCCTTATAGGGCTATAAATCCAGCCATTAGATCTAGATGTCATATATATAGAATGAATGAAATAAATAAGGATGATGTTATGTCTTTATTAAAAAGAACTATAATAAAAGAAGGCTTTAATGAAATGAGTGATGATATATTAGAATATATATCTATTGCTTCTTCATGTGAAATAAGAACTGCCCTTAACATGTTAGAAATAGCATCTATGTTGGATAAAGATGATTTAAATTTAGTTAATGTTAAAGCTTTAATTGGTAAAAAAGCCTTTTTAATTGATGAAAAGGGAGAAAACTTTTATGATGTAGCTAGTGCGATGATAAAATCAATTAGGGGAAGTGATCCTGATGCGGCATTACATTACCTTGCTAGATTATTAAAAACAGAAGATTTACAATTTATTTGTAGAAGGCTTTTATGCTCAGCCTATGAAGATATAGGACTCGGAAATCCTAATGTTGGACCTAGAGTATATGCCGCAACAGAAGCTGCATTATCACTAGGATTGCCTGAAGCTAGGCTTCCACTTGCATACGCTGTAGTAGATCTTGCAACAAGCCCTAAATCTAATTCTACCTATCTTGCTATAAATGAAGCAATCGAAGATTTAGATAGCCTTACCTCAATGGAAATACCACCTCATATTTTAAATAAAGAATTAAAAAGTGGTAAATATGAATATAAATATCCTCATGATTATCCAAATGATTATGTTAAGCAACAATATATGCCAGATTCTTTAATAGATAAGGTTTATTATAAGCCAAAGGATACTGGATCATATGAAAGGGCTATAAAGGAATTTATGGCTAAGCTTAAAGCTTAGATATAATTTTTTCAAAATCATCTAAAGAAATATAAGGAGCCTGTCCATGAAAGAGCTTATTATCAGTTTGAAAAAGGATATCTCCTTTTTTTTGAAGCCTTGATGCTATATCGCCACCAAACATTTTAATAGAAGATGAAATATCAGCTTGATAGAAAGATAAAATATCTGAATTATTTAAATTCAATCTATTAAGCTGATTTTTATTTCTAGCAAATATAAATAAAACAATTCCTACTCTTAACCCAAACTGAATAACATAATTTAACTTTTGAATAAGTATTTCATCAAATGATTCGGGTCTAAAAAATAATATATGATACAAAGGCATCATTAATTCATAATCATTTCCCATTTCCCTAATTTTATTATTCGCCTCACATATAGAATCAACATTTAAATATTTCAAAGTATCCATTCTTCTTTCATACTCACTAAAAGCTTCATCTAAGGCAATTGATACACTTCTTTCATTATTCATATAATACATTTTAGTTTTATCCAATATTTGAAATTCCTGATATAAATCATAAAAATAAATATTAGATAGATTAATTCCCTTAATTAGAAAGGATGCTAAAATACATCTAGCCATGGTCTTTAAACCACTACCATAATCACCAATCAATAAAAGAGTAGAACCATTTTTAGTTTCAAAAATCATTTTACTACCATCCACTTCTACTCCAAGAATAATATTATTATTAAGCTCTTCTCCTAATAAAACATTCTTTAATGTTAATAGTTTTTTAAATTGATTAGAAACTTCTATTTTCATCTCTAAATTATTTTTTATTACAAAACAGCATTTATTAAAAAATCCCGTTAATTCAACTCTAACATTATCACTTTTATGAGGCAAAGAAACTATAAAACGAGATGAGGTATATGAAGTCATATAGCCTTTAGGCATACATGTTATTCTTTTATTATGAATAAAATCAACCATTTCTTTATATTTTTCATTATTAATTTCTTCCTGTAAAGAAAAGCTACTACATCCTTCCTTATCCATAAGTGTCGAAATAGGAATCTTTACATCCATCTTCTTCTCTAATGGAGTATGAATTCCCTTAAAATAAGAAAGTATATTATTTATCAAATCATTAAAATAATCTCTTATCCTACCACCCTTAATAAGCTTTAAAACATTAACATCAAATAAATAGCTTCCTCCAATAATTAAAAAAGAAATACTTACTAAAATAATTCCTATTTTACCACTAACAAATCCAACAAGCTGACAAATAACTGCAGAAATTATTCCTCCTCCAACAGTATATGTTTCTTCATAGATTTTAATATAATTTTTATATAACTTTATAGTTTTAGTGAATATAGTTGTATTAGTCATAGAAAGAGGATCATATAGCCCTAAATGACAAAACATACTCATTCCTAAAAAAATAAATGTACCACCAATAAAATAAATGTGATGTATATCAATAGGCTTATTAATAATTAAATTACAAATAGAAAATACAATTAAAAAAACTAATACTAAAAAGGTAAAGTCTCCAAAAATAAAGCTTATATAAAGATAGATATTTTTCATATATCCTATTCTACCTAATATTAACAGTGAAAATATAATAATAAATATTCCTATAGCGATAAAAAAATATTCTTTTTTTCCTTCTTTTTTCTTAATCTTTTCCTTAGCCATATAATCACCTTTTTATATATTAACAAAGAAAAAATAAAAAAAAGGAAGAAATATAAAACCTCTTCCTAAATGATTATTATTGATTTTTCTTAACATTATCTAAATCTGTAGAAATTAATACAGGAATAATAATTGGACTCTTCTTTGATTCTTTATAAATATAATGAGAAATCTCATTCTTTAAATTAGTTTTAAATTCACTCCAATTAATAAATTTAGATGCAAGATATTTTTGACTAACTAAATAGAAAATCTCTTTAAACTTTCTTTCAATATCAAAATCATCATCTCTAGTGAAAATAAATCCCTTAGTTATTATTTCAGGTCCAATAAGAATAGTCTTTGTTCTTGGATTAATATTCGCAGCAATAAGAATAACACCATCCTCAGCTAAAAGCTCACGATCTCTCATTACTACATCTCCAACATCCTTAAATGCCTTACCATCAATTAAAACCTCTCCACAAGGAACATCACCAGTAATACCGATATATTTACCATTTTCAAATGTTAAAATATCACCATTATCAGCAACTAATATTTGATCATCCTTATATCCAATACAGTTTGCAACAATTCTTAAGGCATACTGATGTCTATATTCTCCAACAACAGGAATAACATACTTAGGCTTAAGAATGTTAATCATTTCCTTTATTTCCTCTCTATTAGCATTAATTTGAGGTAATAAGGTTGAGTTAAATTCCTTAACCTTACTAGTTACATGATAAATAATATCTAATGTTCTAGCAGCCATTTTCTCTGTTCCTAAATAAGGAGGAGTTAAAATAACTACAGTATCAGTTGGCTCTAAATGAATTAATCTATCAATACCCTTAGACATACGCTGAAGCATAAAATATGGTTCATGACGCTCACCAGTTACTAATACAATTAAATCTTTATCATTATTTAAATTCTTTTCATCAATATATCTTAAATTAGCAAAATTTTCTTCAGGGATTTTTAAATAGCCAAGTTCAATTGCTTGATTAACAATCTTTTGAGTTTTTCTACCTATAATCGCAATCTTTTTATGATGCTCAATAGCGATATTAACTATTTGTTGGATTCTTAAAATATCAGAAGAGAATAAAGAGAAAATCATTCTATTCTCACTTTGAGAAATCAAATTAGTAATACGAAGCTTAAACTCTAAAATAGTACCTCTACTTTGTTCATTATTAGCTCCTAATGATTCTGTTAATAAAGCTAATACCCCTTCTTTAGCAAATACAGCAAGTGATCTAAACATATGAGAATAATTAATCTTTGAATTTTGATCAAAGTTATAATTACTTGTATAAATAATATATCCATCATTTGTTTTTACAGCAATACCATATGCCTCAGGAATATTATGAGCTACTTCAAAGAATCGAATTGTAATATCACCAAAATGTAAAGCAGTCTTACTAGTAACAGCTATAAGTTGCTTCTCATCATAAGAAACATTATCCTCTCTAAGCTTTTCAGCTAATACAGCAAGAGTAAAGTTAGATCCATAAATATTAATATCCTTCTTTTCCTTTAAAAGAGGCCCTACACCACCAATATGGTCATCATGAGCATGACTTAAAAATACACCAACAATTCTATCTTTATTTTCAACTAAATATGTTAAATCATTAACAATTATATCAACACCATAAAGCTCAGATGTTGGATACTTAAGTCCACAGTCTAATACAAAAATCTTATCATCTATATCTAATACATATAAATTTTTACCATCTTCTTGTACTCCACCTAACGCAAAGAAATTTATTTTACTCATAATAAATAACCCTTATAAATATAAGGGGTGCCTCCTTCTTAAATAATAACTGAATCGAACTCCAATTTGATTTTATTATACTATAATTAAAAAAAACAAACAATATTTTTAAATAAATTTAATATAAATTTAACATAGGGCTATAATTAATACTGTTATATTTATTATTATTCCATATATTTTTATTATAATTCATCTAATATTAATTTCATTGCCTCAAATGGATAAAATAATGCTGGAATATTTGATAATATTTCATATCTTGTACCCTCACTTAATTTAAGCATATCAAAGCCATAAGGACAAGATGCCACATCTAATATATCCATACCTATTAGTTTCTTATAATCCCAATCCAAATTCTTAGGGATAGTATTAATTAAAAGACTACCATCATAAACATTATCTATATTATTATAATTTAATAATTTAACAAACTTTTGTTCTATTATATTAGGAGTATAAATACTAAATTTAATATTAAATAACTTAAATAGACTTGCTAGATAAAAGGAAATATTCCCAAATCCTATAATTATAATATCCTTATTAAGCTTTTTATTATTAAGTAAATATGAATAAATACCTAAAGCTGTCAATCTAGAATTACCATCAACAAAGCTTCTTTCATTCATTAATATAGTAAGCTCAATAGAATATTCCCTAGATAATTCCTTTAAATAATCATTAGCTAAGCCCGTAATAATTCTTTTAATTTTATTATTCTTTAAAATATCAATAATATTCAAATGATTATTAATAAATCCATTACTATCAATACCTTTTATAGGTAAAACCAAAATATCAATATTAAAAAAATCAACTAATTCATCAGAATAAATAGAATTAACACATTTACTTAATTCTTTAAATCTATTATCTGATTTAACTATGCCTATCATTCAATCACCATTTTATGATATTCAGTCAAAAAGAAAAGGTGCCTAAGCACCAATCAATTAGTTGAACTTTGAAACCTCAACCTCAACAACAAGACCCTTTTCGGCAATGAAGCTATGGTTAGTTAATTCCTCACCAGCACTACCTTTTTCAACTGCATCCCAAGTCTTATCTGCTAAAACCTTAAATTCTACTGTTTCACCAAGTGGTAACATCTTTGTAACAACAAATTTACCACATTCAGGGCACTTCTTTAATTCAACTGCCTTTTTAACATCCCAGTCTCCTAGACCCTTAACAGATCCACATACATAAACAGCTTCAACATCTAAAGGAGCTGAAACCTTGAATTCTACTTTTGTATTTGCCATATATAAATCCCTCCTAGTATATTGCATATTTATATAATAATACAAAATAAATAAAAAACAACTATAAAAGCGTTTTACGAATGAAAATTCAATCAATATTTATTTTTTTCAATTTATATTAATATTTTTTCGACAAAATTAACATATTTTTTATATTAAATAATTTCATTTTTTAAGTAAAATATATTTTCACTAACATATTTTTATTATTTTATGCTAGAATAAATCCTGGGTGATTTAGATGAACTTTCCAATCAAAAGAGATGAAAGAAAAAAAATTATAAATAAAGCTAATCTAGGAATGGACTTAGAAGGAATAATTAACGAATCAAATGAATTTTATTTAGCAAATGATATCGCTATTATCCATAAAAAGCCTACTCCCGTTCAAATTGTAAAGGTTAATTATCCAGCTAGAAATAAAGCCGTTATAACCGAAGCCTATTATAAAATTCCATCAACTACTGACTACAATGGAATCTATAAAGGAAAATATATCGATTTTGAAGCAAAGGAAAATCATAATAAAACTGCTTTTCCCCTAGCTAATATTCATCCTCATCAAATAGCGCATCTTAAATCAATCATTAAGCATGGTGGTATTGGATTTTTAATTGTAGCATGGAGCTTATATGATGAATATTATCTACTTCCATTTGAGGTAGTAAAAGAATATTGGGAAAATTCTAAAATTGATGGAAGAAAATCAATTCCCTATGAAGTATTTAAAAATAGAGCCTATATAATACCTCATGGATATCTACCAAGATTACCATATTTAAAGGTAGTAGATTCAGTATATTTTAGTATTAAGAAGGATTAATCCTTCTTTTTTCTTTAATGATTGATAAAAGAGCTATAAAAATAGCTCTTTTAACAAAGGAAAAAGAAATTATAAAAATTTGATTAATTCATCATAAATAGGTAAATAATGAGGACCTATAATACCAAAATCCATTTCCTTATAGTTCCAAATCGCTCTACCAATACCATATTCTTTAAAACAAGAATTAATATCCTTAAGCCAGCGTAATGTTGAAATAGGATCAGCTAAATCAATTACTCCATATTCTCCACAATATAAAGGTACATTATTTTTTTCTGCATATTCTACTGCTTCTTTAAATATATTCATAAAAAATTCCTTTCCCAAAGAAGCTATAAGCTCTTTAGGATTATCCTTAAATGGACCACATTTACAAGCAGGAACCTTTTCTATAAGGTCGAGATATTGTTCTCCTTTAAATGGATATTCAATTCTAAAATCAGGAGGCATTTTGTTAACCCAATAAGCTCCCTGATGTGTAAATATTAATGGTTCATAACAATGAACATTATAAACTATATTTTCATCAGCCGGTTTAGGAATAAATTTAACAGATGAAACAGATGAATAATTTACTCCACCAAATAATATCTTAACCTTAGGAGCATTTTTTCTAATAACCTTAATACATCTATTACCTAAATCATTCCAGCTATCTAAATAAGACTCATCAGTAACCTCATTTAGCATTTCAAACATCATCATATCACTATATTTAGAAAATCTAGATGATAATCTATCCCAAATAGTTAAGAATCTAGCTTCTAATATAGGATTTCCAAAAAATCCTTTTGAATTCTCAAGATCATCAAAAACATATCCTGGTGTCTTATGTAAATCTAAAACAACATTAAGTCCATATTTTTGACACCATTTAATACATTTTTCAATATAATCAAAGCCGTATTCTACAATTTCTCCATCTTTATCTATATTTTCATAATCAACAGGTAATCTTAAATGGTCACAGCCAATCTCACTTATTCTTTTAATATCATCTTCTACAATAAATGTAGCTATATGATTAATGTCAAGACTTCCTTGGCTTAGCCATCCCCCAAGATTAACGCCCTTCATAAAACTATCTAATCTTCTCATATTTTACCTACTCAAAGCTAAAGCTTATTACCTCATTATAGATTTTTCCCTTTTTAAGTACATCCTTCTTCTCACTTAAAAAATCACTATTAATTGTATTAGGGTGATACATACATTCTAAGCATACTGCATCATATGGCTTTATTTTTCTATCATTATTTATAATTAAATCATCACAATAATTACATGTATAAACAACTACTACAGGATATGTTGTATTAACAATTAGCTTTCTTTTAGATACATCATCATAAAGCTCAATTTTATTTCCATTATTATCATCAAAAATATAAGGGAAATCATAACCATTCGCGCTATCTATTATTTCCTTATCAAATAAATAATCACCTATTTTATGAGGCTTTTTAAATGAGTATTTTTCTTCACAATTATAAATCCCTTTAGGTAACATATTCTCTAATTTTTCCATTTTAGAAGCATTAATATATAAGGTATGATCAAGTATACCCTTGCCACTATTCACATTTAAATTAAAATAAGAATGATTACTTAAATTGAGTAAAGTATCCTGATCACATTCACCATTATAAACAATATCAAGCTTATTTTGATTTTTATAAAGCTTATATAATACACTAACATTTAAATTTCCAGGATATCCTGATTCTAAATCCTTTGAAAAATATTTAAATTCACATAAATAAGCTTCATTATTTTCTGATTCAAATGTATCAAAATCTTTATAGCTTAAGCCATCATTTCCACCATGAAGTCCATTTTTATCATTTGAAATTATTTGATATTGCTTACCATTTAATGCAAATTTACCATTAGTAATTCTTCCACCTGTTCTACCAATAGTCTTTCCAAAATATGAAGTACTAGTATAAAATTTCTCCTTATCCTTAGGAACTATAACAATAGAGCCTAGCTCATTTTTATAATCGAGAGTTTTAATATCTAAAATAGAAGCTCCTAAGCTAGATAAAGTAACCTCTGTTGAATATTTATTCTTTAATGTAATACATTTCATATTATTCACATTCCTTTATTATTTTTTGATATTCATAAAATGAATCCTTCTTAATTCTTTCTAATGATTCAAAATCAACATATACTAGGCCAAAGCGCTTAGTATAGCCTTCCTTCCATTCGAAATTATCTAGTAAGCTCCAATAATAATAGCCTCTAATATCGACCTCTTTAGAGGCCTTATTAAGTTCTATTAAATATCTTCTAATGTAATCTATTCTTGAAGGGTCATGACACTTTCCGTCTAAAGAAATTGAATCATGACAGCAATTACCATTTTCAGAAATAATTATAGGTTTATGATACCTTTCATATAAAAATTTAGGTATATAATATAAAGCCTCAGGAGTAACCTGAAGCCAGCTTATATTACCTTCAGGAAAGCCCTTTTTAAATGGTAGCTTAATTAAATTACCATTATTATCTAAATCATAATAATCACCAGAATAAACATTTTGGTAACAATAATCTATGGGTTGGTGAATTAAATCTAAATCGTCTTTTGTTATATTAGGATGAATATCCTTAAATCTAGTATAATATTCTTTAGGATAATCTCCTAAAAAAACAGGATCACTATATATTGAAACAAAATTAGAATATTCAAAATCATCTCTTAATGAGAAGAAATATTCATAGCATTTTTTATAAAGCTTTTCATCATTTTTCACAGGAATAACTCCTCTAGAGCATGGAGAAAAGCCAATTTTAGAATTTTTAACATTTTTTCTTATTGCTTGACAGGCTCTTCCATGAGCCTTTAATAAATTATGAATTGCTAAAAGAAGCTCTCTATCGCCAAGTTTCAAACCGGGTGCGTGAATTCCAAGTCTAAGACCTAAAAAGATAATAACCTGTGGTTCATTTATAGTAATATAATCAGTAACTACGTCTTTAAGATTACTTGTTACAACATCAACATAATGATAAAAATATTCAGGAAAGCTCGGATTTAAAAATCCTCCAAGCTCATAAATATATTCTGGCATATCCCAGTGATATAAGGTTATACAAGGCTTAATACCTCTTTTAATTAGCTCTAAGGAAAGATTTCTATAGTACTCAATTCCTTTTTGATTAATTTCACCATTTTTATTTATAATTCTACCCCAGGAAATAGAGAATCGATAAGATTTAACCTTAAGCTCATCTAATAGCTCAATATCTTTTTTATAATCATAATAAGAATTACAAGCAACATCTATATTAGACCCATCATTTATATTGTTTTTACCTTCACAAAAAGTATCCCAAATTGAAGGCTCTTTTCCATCAGCTCTACTTCCACCTTCAATCTGAGGAGCAGCTGTAGCACAACCAAAAATGAAATCCCTGTTAAACAAGATTAACACTTCCCAACTATAAAAATTAAAAATAGAAATTCATCACCTAAATAATAACATTAAAAATCTCTTTTGTAAACAGAAACTTAAACGTTTTCGATTGAAAAGAAATTTTACATAATTAGGCCCTATTTAAATTCTTTACTGTTTGACCCTCTTGTAGCTTTCCAACAATACTAATTCTTTCTGGTAATGAGGATTTAGGATTATCTATAATTTCAACTAGCTTATCTGTAGCCTTTTTACCAATTTCTACTGCATCCTGAACATAGGTTGTAAAAATAGGTCTCATTAATCGCGATAGAATAATTCCATCATATCCTACAACGCTAATATCATAAGGCACCTTTAAGCCTTGCTTCTCAATTTCAGTAATTCCACCTAATAATGAATAATCATCTGGATAAATTATACAAGTGGGTCTATTTTCTAAATGAAGTAGCTCTCTTGTTATTTGACCTGATATTTTAGGAATATGATATGATCCTTCTCTTACTAAATTCTCATCTACAGTAATACCACATTCATAACAGGCATTATAAAATCCTTTAATACGCTTTTGAGTAACTGATGTTAATTCGCCATGAATAAAGGCTATATTTCTGTGTCCCATATCATATAAATATTTAACAATATCCTTCATTCCTTGAATATTATCCGAATTCACTGAGGAATGATCATTAAAATCATAATCAATTGTTATAGTAGGGATATCACTTTCAACAAGTTCAGTAACCTGAGGATTTTTAAAATCCGCACTCGCAATAATTACTCCATCACAATTTCTATATCTTGCATGTTCATAAAATGTACATTCATTTTTTCCTACCTGATTAGATATAAATGTTATATCATAGCCATATTTTTTACATTCATCACGTATACTACTTATAATTATAGAGAAATATTCATGGGTTAATCCTGAGTTAGTAGCATCAATAAATAGTAATCCAATTATATAAGAATGGTTTGTCTTTAGCATTCTAGCTGAGGAATTAGGAATATAGCCCATTTCCTTCGCAATTCTTTTAACATATTCTACTGTATTAGGATTAATATCACTCTTTCCATGTAAGGCCTTGCTGACAGAGGCAACAGATAATCCACATTTTTCTGCAATATCTTTAATCTTTACCATGTTATCATCTCCTATATATGTGTTCTATACATAAATCATAGAAAAAAAATACATTATTGTCAACATTTAATGTTGATTTTTTTAAAATATTAACATATAATAATTATGAACTTAAACGTTTTCGAAGGAGGAAAAATAATGAAATTCGGTTATTTCGATGATTTAAATTGTGAATATGTAATAACAAACTATTCAACACCGCTTCCTTGGATTAATTATTATGGTCAAGATGGATTTTTTTCATTAATGAGTAATACCTGCGGTGGCTATAATTTCTATAAGGATGCAAAATTAAGAAGAATTACAAGATTTAGATATAATAATGTTCCTCGAGATAATGGAGGTAGATATTATTATATAAATGATGGAGGAGTAATTTGGAATCCAGGCTTTTTACCAACTAAAACAAAGCTTGATTCCTATAAGTGCCGACATGGTTTAGGATATTCTATTTTTGAAAGTGAAAAGAATAATCTTAAAGCCACTTTAACATGCTTTGTTCCATTAAAGGATTTATGTGAGATTAATATGCTTACATTAAAAAATAATTCTAATGAGCCAAAGAAAATCACTCTTCATGGAATGATTGAGTGGTGCTTATGGAACGCAGTAGATGACCAAACTAATTTTCAAAGAAATTATAATATTGGTGAGGTTGAAATTGAAGATAATGCCTTATATCATAAAACAGAATATCGTGAAAGAAGAAATCATTATGCTTACTTCTATTCTAATATAAAGCATGATGGCTTTGATACTGATCTTGATACCTTTTTAGGCTTATATAATTCCTATGATACACCTAGCGCTGTAACCAATAAAACAAGCTATAATTCTGTAGCTTCTGGATGGAACCCAATTGCTTGTCATATGTTTCAATTTATATTAGCTCCAAATGAAGAAAAAACTATTATTTTCCAAACTGGCTATGTTGAAAATAAGGATGATGAAAAATTTATAGCTCCTGGAGTAATTAATAAGGGTAAAGCTTATTTATTACAAAATAAATATTCTGATAAGAAATCTGTAGATAAGGCTTTTAATGATTTAAAGAAATGCTGGAGTGATATGCTAGAAAAGATTCATATTGAATCTGGTAATGATAAATTTGATAGAATGGTTAATATTTGGAATCAATATCAATGTATGGTTACCTTCAATATGTCAAGATCTGCTTCTTACTACGAAAGTGGTACAGGTAGAGGTATGGGCTTTAGAGATTCATGTCAGGATCTTTATGGATTCCTACATTTAATTCCTGAAAAATCAAGAGAAAGAATTATTGATATTGCGTCTATCCAATTTGAAGATGGATCAACATATCATCAATATCAGCCTTTAACAAAAAGGGGTAATGCTGATATAGGTGGCGGCTTTAATGATGACCCATTATGGCTTGTTGGCGCAGTAGCCCAATATATTAAAGAAACTGGTGATTCTAGTATTCTTGATGAAATGACACCATTTAATAATAAAAAAGGTACAGAGGTACGTTTAATGGAGCATTTAAAAGCGTCAATTCATTATACAATAAATCATAAAGGACCTCATGGATTACCTTTAATCGGTCATGCCGATTGGAATGATTGCTTAAATCTAAACTGCTTCTCTACTACTCCTGGTGAATCTTTCCAAACTGCTTCTAATAAAGAGACCGGAAAAGCTGAATCAGTATTTATTGCAGGTATGTTCGTTTATTATGGTAAAGAATATGTTGAAATTTGTAATAGATATGGAAGTAAAGATGAAGCTATAAAGGTTAGTGAGGAAATAAAGAAAGTAGAACAGGCTGTTATTGATTATGGATGGGATGGAGAATGGTTCGTTAGAGCTTATGACGCATTCGAAAATAAAGTCGGATCAAAGGAATGCAAGGACGGTCAAATTTATATTGAGCCTCAAGGCTTCTGTACAATGGCTAAAATTGGTTCTAATTTAGGTTTAGGTAAAAAGGCTCTAGATTCAGTTGAAAAGCTATTAACAAATAAATATGGAGTTGAAATCCTATATCCAACATATAAAGAATATCATGTTGAATTAGGTGAAGTTTCTTCATATCCTCCTGGATATAAAGAGAATGGCTCTGTATTTTGTCATAATAATCCTTGGATTGTTATCGCAAATACAGTAGAAGGAAATAATGAAAGAGCTTTTGATGTTTATAAAAGAAATTGTCCAGCTTATTTAGAGGATATATCAGAAATTCATAAAACTGAACCATATGTTTATAGTCAAACTATCGCTGGTAGAGATGCTAAAAACTATGGTGAAGCAAAGAACTCCTTCCTAACTGGTACAGCCTCTTGGACATTTGTTGCGGCATCTCAAGCATTATTAGGATTTATTCCCGACTATGATGGCTTAAAGCTTGATCCTCATCTTCCAAAGGAAATAAAACTTGTTAAAGGCACTAGAATATTCCGTGGCGTTAAATATAATATCACTATTCATAATACAGGATCTACTTATAAGCTTATTGTAAATAATAAAGTAATTGAAGGAAATATTATTCCTTATAATAAAAATGATAAAGTAGTACCTGTAGATGTTTATTGTTAATTAAATAGACCATCCTTTAGGATTCTAAAGCTATCTAATATAGTTTTAGAATCCTTTTTTATATCTATTTATTAGGCCATATACTTCCCTTATTTAAAACATTGATATCTAATATATATTGAACTAATAAAATGAGTAAAAAAACCACTACAATTACTTATAAGTAATCATAGTGGCAAATGAAAAGGAGAAAATTTAATTATTTAATTTAAACTTATCAGCAGTTAATTCTAATGCATATTCAAGGTTTTTCTCATTTTCCTTAGAGAACATATGAATAACATTTCCATTGAATCCAAAGCATAGCTCTTGATTCATATAATTTTTATAAACACCCTCTGTAGGTACTATAACAATTACATCCTTATTATTAACTGTAGCATGTAAATGAGATGATGTACCCATAAGCTCAGATACTGTAACTAAGCCTTTAACACCCTCATTTGAAATAATCATATGATCTGGTCTAACACCTAATGTAATATCCTGTGGCTCAACATTATTTTTTCTCAATTTATCTTGTTTTTCTTCACATGGCTTAACTTTATAGCCATTTTCACATACAACATAATATATACCATCCTCAACTACTAATTTAGCATCAAAATAGTTCATTTGAGGACTTCCAATAAATCCTGAAACAAATAGATTTCTAGGATGCTCAAATACATCCTGTGGAGAACCAACCTGTTGAATGAAGCCATCCTTCATAACAACAATTCTATCACCTAATGTCATAGCTTCAGTTTGATCATGTGTTACATAGATGAATGTAGTTTTAATTGATTGACGTAGCTTAATAATTTCGGCACGCATTTGATTTCTTAGCTTTGCATCCAAATTTGATAATGGCTCATCCATTAATAATACCTTAGGATTTCTAACTATTGCACGTCCGATAGCAACTCTTTGACGTTGTCCACCAGAAAGATTTTTTGGCTTTCTTTCTAGATAATCTGTAATATTTAAGATTTCAGCAGCCTTTAATACTCTTTCAGAAATCTCTTCCTTTGTTAAATGTCTAAGCTTTCCATCCTCGCCCTTAACCTTAACAAACTTTAATGGATAACCAATATTTTCAGCAATTGTCATATGTGGGTATAGCGCATAGCTTTGGAATACCATTGCGATATCTCTATCCTTTGGCTCTACCGCATTTACAAGCTTTCCATCAATATATAATTCACCTTCAGTGATTTCTTCAAGACCAGCAACCATTCGTAATGTTGTTGATTTACCACATCCAGAAGGACCAACTAATACGATGAATTCCTGATCCTTAATATGTAAATTAAATTGCTGTACCGCAACAACTCCCTTATCTGTAATTTGTAAATTAGTCTTTTTTTGAGGAGCTTCATTTTTTTTACCAAATAGTGACTTTTTTGGTTTTTTATCAATATATGGATATACTTTAACTATATCCTTTAAAATAACTTCAGCCATATTTTAATACATCCTTTCTTCTAGCCCTTAACTGAACCAGCTGTTACACCCTTAATAATGGATTTTGATAAAATTAAATAAACAATGACAACTGGTAATATTGATAAAAAGATTGCCATATATACACAACCTAAATCAAGAGAACCCCAGGATGTATGTTGTAAGCTATTTATCATAATTGGCAATGTCTTTTTCTTATCATCAGATAATAATAGAGATGGCATATATAGATTGTTCCATGAAGCAACAAATGAGAAAATGAATTGTACTGCTAAAGCAGGCTTCATAATTGGTAAAACAATTCTATTAAATGTTCCAAATTCACTTGAACCATCCATTCTTGATGCTTCAATTAAATCCTTTGGTAAAGAAGATCTTAGGTATTGAATCATATAGAAAAATACTGATGGAGCTGCAATTGATGGTATAATCAATAACCATAATTGATTTTTCATATTGTATTTTACTGCTAATTCAAAGAAACCAACAGATGATAATTGAGTTGGAATCATCATAATAGCTAAAATGAATACTTCTGCAACCTTTTTAAATTTAAAATCATAAGCATAAATACCATAAGCTGTTAAGGCAGAGAAATAACATGTTAATAGTGATGATCCTAATGCGACAATTAAACTGTTTGAAAAGCCTGTTATTGCATTAAAGCCAAGCTTTGAACCAGTTGAACCAAATAGATTAGAAAAATTTTGAGAAAAATATTCACTAGGTACTAATGATAAATCTCCAGATTGAAGCTCATTATTTGATCTTGTTATATTTATTAATAATAAATAAAAGAAGAAAATACATAAGAATGATAGAAAAATTAAAAATAGATAAACAATAATCTTAGTTAAAATATATCTAACCTTAGCTTTAGAATTGTCATTATTGTTATTAGTATCTAAATTAGTCTCCATATTAATCCTCCTTCTTATTTATTGTTTTAAAAACAATTATACTTAATATTCCTGTAATAATAAATAGGATGACTGATGTAGCACCTGCATAACCATAATTTTGAGCACCTAAATATTTATTTATAAGCATAACAATTGTTCTTGTTTCATTGTTTAAAGCTTTATCAGTTAAGACTTGTGGAACATCAAACATTTGTAATCCACCAATCATTGAAGTAATAATAACATATACCACTGTTGGCTTCAATAATGGTAATGTTATATCAAATAAAATTCTATTAGATGAAGCTCCATCAATTCTTGCAGATTCAAAGATACTTTCATCAATACTTTGAATACCAGCCATCAAAAGAATAGTAGTATTACCAAACCACATCAAAAAATTCATAAATGCTACTAATACTCGTGACCAGCCTTTATTAGATATAAAATCAAATCCTTCACGAACCCATCCTAGATTAACGAAAATTTTATAAATAGGACCTGTTCCTGTTGAAAATAGAATTAAGAATAAAGCTGAAAAGGCTGTTGCCATAATTAAATTTGGCATATAGAATAATGTTTTAAAAAAGCCGGTTCCTTTTAGCTTAAGCTTTGTAGCAGTGAAAATCAATGCTAATAATAAAGATACTATTAATTGTGGTACAGCTCCTAAAATCCACATTATTAAAGTATTTCCAATTGTTTTAAATATTTCAATATAACCATTCTCATTTACTGAGAAAATAGCTGTATAGTTATCAAATCCACAATAATGAGGATTAAAATCCAAAATACTTTCATTAGGTTTAGGAACAAATGTTTTAAAACTATCAATTATTGTAATTATTTGGGGAACAAATGTAAAAAGAAAATATACTATAAAAAATGAAGCAATAAATATATAACCCCATTTGGCATAACTTATCTTTTTCTTTTTTGAATTTTTAGAAATATTTGCTTCCATATATATACCTCCTATATTTTATTTTAAATTCCTAATAAAGCCATGATAGAAGTATCCATCATGGCTTCTTAGAGTTATATAATCATTTTATTGAGGTACCTTTAAATTAGGGAAAGCAGTTCTTAATGATGAATAGAAATCTTTAATAGCTTCATCCTTAGTTGATAATTCCTTCTTTAAATACTTAACATATGCAGTTTGTAATCCTTCATTACATTGTTGATCATAAATAGTATTATTTTGGAACTTAATGCTGTCAGCCATATCAACCCAAATCTTTGTATCATTTTGACCGCCAAGGAATAAATTACCTTTTTTAGCAGCTTCATATTCATTTGCTACTTTTTCATTAACAGTCTTATTGTTAGAGAATTGTCCTTCATCCTTAACTAGCTTTTCACAGATTTCATCGTTATTTAAGAATGCATTCATTGTCTTAGCGACAAGCTCATCATCATCTCCACCTGTAGCTGCAAGCATCCAAGTACCACCCCAGAAGAATGATTGAGGACCTTGAATTACTGCCCAATCACCCCAGCTGTTACCATCATCAGTTTTTTTAGGAGCACTACTTGCTGTACCTGAACCCATTGCTGTACCCATTGAGAAGTTATAATACCAAGCTGGACCAAATGTACAGAATGCTTTTCCATCATTCTTAAATTCAGCAGTCTTACCTGCATCCCAAAGACCATCAGTCTTAGTATATCCATTTTTAACATATGTTTCAGCCTGTGTCATCCAAGTCTTAACAACCTCTGGCATTTTAACATTACCCTCAGCATCAACCCAAGCAGAATCAGCATTATTAGAGAATACACGATATGTATCAGCATATGATGCAGTAATAAAATATCCCTTTTCCTTTGCTTGTGCAGCAACTGTATCGAACTTTGACCAATCACTTACTTTTTCTTGAACTTTTGCAGGATCATCTGTTCCAAATAATGCTTTGGCAATACTTCTACGATAAATCAAACCTGCAGGACAACATTGGAATGAAACGCCCTTAACAACACCCTTTGAATCTGATGCTGCATCAACAGTATACTTATAAGTTTTAGAGAAATCAGTAACACCAATTTGCTTAACATCCTTAGTTACTGTTGTATTAGTATATTTTAAGATATAATCTGCTTCAGCTAAGAACATATCAACTTTGTCAGATTTCTTTGCATTTGCATTATTCTTTAATGCCACATCCAAATCTTGTTGATATTTTCCTCCATCAGAAACTTGCATAGTCCATTTTACAGCCTTACCATCTAAATGGTGTGTTTCTTCTGGATTATCATTATTCTTTTCATCAGATACATACTTATTAAAGAAACCCTCAAACTCATCATTCCAACAATAAATATGGAATACATCCTCCTCACTACATGATGATAATGTACTAGCTAATACTGCTACACCTCCAACAACTAACGCTGCCGTTAATACCTTTTTTCCGATTTGCTTTTTCATTTTTTAATTTCCTCCTAAATATTCGAAAAAAAGTTTTTTGCTTAATCGTTTAAGCAAGTTTATTAAGAACCTATTAGCTCTTAAAATGTGGCAAAATTAAATAAAATTTAATATCATTATCATTGGAACCGCTTTCATAATCAACAAAACTAAAAAAACACTAGATATGAAGCTCCAAATATTAATATTTTATTAAATCTCACCTTTGATGTACTTCTATAATAGCATTCTTTTTTTAATTTGTAAATAGTTTTTTGTGAAAAAACTTAATCGTTTTCGTTGTTTTTTTCTCAAACGTTTTCAATAATAGCAAAAATTAGATTATTTTTTTCAAACTAGACAAACTATTTACTTGTTTTTGTAAGGAATCTCCCTTTTCTTTATTATCCTCCCTTTTAACATAAATAGAGTTAATATCACTATTTATTCCACCAAGGATATCAGAATCAAGCCTATCACCAATAATTAAATAATTATCTAAATCATAATCTCCAATGTCATTAATGATGAAATCAAAAAATCTCTTATCCGGTTTATTATATCCTATCAATTCAGAAATATATATTTTGTCAAAATAAGAAATAATACCAGCCTCTTCTAATCTTTTTCTTTGAACTAATTCCATTCCATTAGATTGAGCACATAAAATATATTTATTCTTTATATACTTAATTATATCTAACGCATCATCATATAGATCAGCTTGATACTTTAGCTCATTAACATAATATTTATTAATATCAAAAATATTATAAGAAATATTCATATATTCCATAATAGATCTAAATCTATTAAAATGAAATTCCTCTCTAGTCATTTTTTTATTTTGATATTCCTTAAAATAGAACTCATTTATTCTAGAAAACTCTAAACACTCTTCTAAAGATGGTTTATAATTACAATTTTCTACTATTGTTTTAATAAATGCACTTCTTTCTCCCTTATTAAAATCAAAAACTGTTCCATCTAAATCTAACAAAATATATTTAACCATAATAAAAACCTTCCTTTTTATAAAAAATTATATCCTACTTCATAATAACTTACAATAAAAAAACCGAGTCTATGACTCGGAATTAAATAAATATCTTCTTTTATACCTAATAAAACAAAAAACAGAAACAATAACTCCAATAGCTTCAGCTACTGGCACTGATATCCAAACACCAATCTCATTAAATATTAATGGTAAAACAATTAACGAAATTGTTAAGAATAAAATAGTTCTTGAAAATGAAATAACAAGAGATACTACTCCATTACCTAAAGAAGTAAAATAGCTTGATGCAAAAATAGAAGTACCAAATAATAATAATGCTAAAGAATAATATTTAAAATTACTAATAACAATATTATAAACATTACTACCACTACTAGAAAATAATGATGTTACAGGATAGATCAAGAAAAATGATGATGAAAACCCAATAATAGAAATAATCAAAACTATTAGAAGGCTTCTACTATAAATATACCTTAATTCCTTTTTATTATCATTACCATACTTATATGACATTACAGGTGCTATTCCTGTTGAATACCCAAAAAATACTGCTGTAAATAAAAATTGAAAATACAAAACAATAGTTATTGCCGCAACTCCATCCTCTCCATAAAATTTCATGCATTGCATATTAAATAAAAAGGTTGTAATAGCATTAGCTAAATTAGTAACCATTTCTGAAGAACCATTAATTAAAGCATTTCTTATATTTTTAAAATCAAACTTAAATTTAACAAAATATAAAATACCTTTCCTATTAAAAGTAAAATATACCATTCCTACAATAGATGGAATCATACATGCTATAACAGTACCTAAAGCCGCTCCTTCAATACTCATATGAACTACACTTAAGAAAATATAATCAAGAACGATATTTGTTATACCAGCAATAAAAATTAAGAATAAACCTAGCTTAGGCTTACCAGCCGTTACAAAAAGAGTTTGAAATGCATTTTGTAAAAAAATAAAAGGTAAAAAGCTTAAATAAATACGATAATAGCTTAAAGCATATGGTCTTTGAAGCTCACTAGAGCCTAAAAGATCTATAATTTTATTTTGGAAAATCAAACCTAATACTAATACAATTATAGAAATAATAACTTCTAAAAAAATAAACATTGTAAATAAGCTCTTAGCCTTATCCATTTCATTTTCTCCTAAGTTCTTAGCTACAATAGCACTACCACCTGCAGCAACCATTATCGCTAGTCCAATACACAAGCATTGAAAAGGATATATAATATTTAAAGCACCTAAAGCTATTGTACCTACATAATTAGAAACAAATATACCATCAATAATAGTATACAATGAGAAAAACATCATCATTATAATACTTGGTAACGTAAATTTAATTATCCTATTAAAATTAAATTTATTACTAAATTGATTTATCATAGCCTCACCACCTATCTATATATATTATTAGCTTATAGTATTTTATTATGATATAAAAATAAGACAATCCTAAATAGTATACCATATAGAAATTAATAAACAACAAAAGAGTAAAAAATATTTATTAATTTACTAATTTCAAAATGAAATTATTTATATTTTTCCAATTATATCAAAAATCTTAATCTCAATTTAATATAATTTCATAATCTGTATTATTGCAAATCACTCTTAATAATGTTATAATAAGCATACAAAAAAATATTAGCAAAATGTTCGAAAGGATATGACGCAAAGCTATAGGGCCTTTAAAATGGCAGCCAGTTGCATCTTAAATTTGTACGCAATAATTGACTCCATTTTTTATGGAGCTTTTTTTACGGAGGTACAATCTTATGCTAATGAGCAATTTCATTAAGAATAACGTATATTTTAAATCACTAAATATTGATGAAAACTATATACTAGATAGTCTTACATCTACATTAGAAAGAAAATATATATTAGAGTATGTTAATTACTTAATTCAAAATCAAAAGCATTTCTATCTAGCAATATTAGATATAGATAATTTTAAATCTATCAATGATGCTTATGGACATCATTCAGGTGACATTATCTTAAAAACAATATCAAATAATATAATGCATTATTCTCCAGATAATACTTTAGTAGGTAGATTTGGAGGAGATGAATTCCTTCTAATATTAGAAGGAATAGATGATTATAATACCTGCTGGAGATATTTAAGAGAAATATTCGAAAATGGAATTAGAATAACAACTAGTACTCCTGTAGCTGAAAATATTCAAATTACTGCAACAGCTGGTACAGCATCTTACCCTAATGATGCTAATACATATGAAAAGCTATTTGAAATATGCGATAAATGCTTATACCATGGTAAAAATAAAGGAAGAAATAGATTTATTATTTATAGAAAAGAAATCCATGAAAAACTTCCTACAACTAGATTAAGCTCAAAAACATTATCTGAAAAGATAATTGATTTATATTCTATTCTTGATTCAAGCAAATCTTCAGCAAGAATAGATAATGCAATGAATTGGCTAGCCAAACAAATGGCTCTAAATGGAATTATTTGCCACTTTAATGAAAACAAAATAGTAGAATATAATAAAAACCAAAATAAAACTACTAAAGGTATACCTTATGAACATATTAAAAAGCTATATTTAAGAGATAAAATCTATATTAAAGCTAATAATATAAACTTCTTAGAAAAAAGATATACTGAATTCTATAATTTTTGCTTAGAAAATAAAATTAATTCCTTCCTACTATATGAAGTAAAACAATTAAATTCAAATGATGATATTTATTTTTTAATATATGATACTCGTCTTACTAGAATATGGCAAAATGATGAGGAATCTCTATTTATAGTTTTCGCTAGAGCGATAACATCATACATAAGCTTATAAAAAGGAGGTGTGAAAAAATAGATTTTTTTAAATCTATAATGTTCACACCTCCTTTTGGTCTAGATTAATACTAT
>CAKQBG010000002.1 GCA_934216145.1 uncultured Anaeroplasma sp. | reverse complement strand
AATAAGCTTAAATTTTTTATTAAAATGCTTATTAATATATTCTTCTTTAGTTATTTTTTTCATTACAACCATATTTTTTCTCCTTCAATTAATCATTTAAAAAACTTTTTTATTCATTTAAATAATATAATAAAAACCATCTAAAACAAAGTTTTTTCGATTTGAGAAAAAAACAATTTTTACCCCCGACCTTAATATATTTTATTTAAAATATCACAGGCTGTTGACAAACTAATAATGTTAATAGCTATTTATTCGTTTATATTGGGTTTTTAATCACCAGATTCACAAGTATTTTAGACTACATTGTGGTATATTATTAGTATATAAATGAGTAATAATTTATGATGACTATAAATAATAATATAGAAAATTTTAATATAATTTTTTTAAACTCTTGATAATTTAGTTTCTGAAAATCATCCAGTACGTATAAATGATAAAGTTATTAATTGAACTTTTATTAATTTAATGATTGAAAACCTTTATTCTACAGCCAGTAGACATTCAATTAATCAAATTATACTTTTTTTAAAATTGTTTTTTTTAATTAAATTCACAGGATTCATAGTTTAAGAAAAACTTGTGAAAGATATAAAAATGATGTTGTTTATAGATGATTTTTACGTATTAATTTTGACAAAATATTTCTAATCACTCAACATATTCTCAAAACCTTAAAAGAAAAATCATAGAGACTAATCTATTCAGTGATATTTTTACACATATTGTTTCTCAGACATATGATGCAAATTATATTTATCCAAAAAATCTATTTGGTGATTCAACTCATATTAAACTATTGCCAATAAGAAAAAATACAAAGATACTATAGTTAAAATAACTGAAAATATATATAATGATTTTAAAAAAATATCAAAAGATAGAGTTGAATATAATAAGAAGAAATTTAAGTTTACTGACGATAATGATTAGCCAAATAGTTCAAATACAGCACTATGTGATGATAATCTAATAAAAGAATCAAGTAAAAATAATCTAATTGATAAAATAGAAGATGAAAATTAAAATAATATTTCTGAAGTTAAGTATGATGCCAAAAAGGCGAATTAATTAAAAATAATACAAAATTCAAGTATTAATATATTAAAAAGAGCATTGTAGTTCCTGATACAGACTTTTATCATAAAGATGAACATAAAAAACAATCTGCTTATTCAGCTTTTATTTTCTACGATAAGAATTGTTTTATTTTACAAGCTTATATAACAAATTAAAATATTCCTGATTCAATTTCATTTTATAGTTTATATAATTATAAAAATAACTTTATTTGATAAAACAAAAATTATTAGGTTAGATGACCGATATACATCATCTATAGTAGCTAAAGCAGCTATTGATAGTAAGCACACCATTCTTACACATTATAAAAGACCAATAAATAAAGATGGATTTAATTAAAAGAAAGAATATTTTTATGATTAAAAGCTTGCTCACATATGTCCTAATAACCAGTTTTTAAAATATAGTACTACTAATAGAGATGATCGTGAATCTAAATCTAATAAAAATAAATGTGTGATATGTCAATTTTCATCAAAATATACTTACAGTAAAAATCATATTAAAGTAATAAATAAATAAACATGTATGAAATAAATATTTATTACAAGGTAAAAGTTTATTTGGTACTATAAATCACATTTTCAACAAAATAAAAGTACCACCTTTTGATTTTCAATCAAGAAAAGTAGTACTTTGTCAATAGCTTGATCCAAGAAATTATATTGAGTTTATATTATTTAATTAAAAATAAATTCATCATTAAAAATATGATCATATTGATCTTTATATTTCTTTTCAACAACCTTTTTAATATTACTAAAATCCACATTTCTAGTTTTAGTATTATGACAATCAGAAGCAACAAAATCAACCAATTTATTCTTTAATAAAATTTTAGTTTTTTTCTTAAAATATTTGTCTTCATATGATGAAGCATTAATTTGGATTAATCCCCCATTATTCTTTATAGCTAAATAATTTTCTAATGTAAGGTAAGGATATCTTTCTATATGAGCAATAATAGGTTTAAATCCCTTTAAAACTATTTCATAAACAATATCAGCTATGTTTGTTTCTGTTCTTGTTGAAAATTCTACTAAAACATATTTAGAATTATTAATAGTAAGGACTCTATCGTTTACTAAATCAGCTATTAGATCATCATAATAATAAATCTCACTGCCTAAATATAAATCAATAAAATCAATTTCTTTCTTGAATTCTAAAAATCTTTTTATTAGTTCATTCTTCGTTTTAATTCGAGCATTCTGATGAGGTGTTAATATAACTGTTGTTACTCCATTATTAACCTCGCTTCTTAATAATTCTATAGACTCTTCTAAAGATTTACTTCCATCATCAACATTTGGTAATATATGTGTATGTATATCTAGCATAGAAAAATACCTCCACAACAATTATATTATTTTATTGATAAAATGTCTATTTTAATATTAAAATAATAAACTAATAAAAAAAACAAGACTTAGAACAATACCTAATGTTACTACTAAAATTGAAATCATTATTGCAATAAATGGTGCCATAGATATATTATTCATTTTATCATTTTAATTGTTTTACAATTCCTCCTATATTTAAAGTATAGGATTTTAAAAAAACAAAATTTGTCATATTAATGACATAAACTAAAAATTAAAAAAATAATTAAAAAAATTATTCCTCCAAACATTGCTAGCATAGATAGAAATATAGCTACTATAGGAGCAGCAGGAATTTTATAATGCATAAAAACACCTCAATAATATTTTATGTCTAATTAGAGTGTTTTATACAATTATTTACTTAAATTGACAATTTATTAATTATTATAATTAAATTAATACTATCATATCTAAAAAGTTATTGATTAATATTAAATAGTTATTTATATCATTTGTCTTTTAATATTAAATGCTTATTTTATAATGAAATATTCTTATTTAATAGTTTTATTATTAAGAATAATTGCAATAAACCATTATTATAAAAATTAATATCTTTATAATATTTATCTAATATTTTATTAATTTCATTAGAATAAATAATATTACCATTTCTTAATATAATATTTACTTCACTACCACTACCATTAAATACTACACCTAAATCATAATTATTAATTACATCATTACTAAGACTAATAATATAATTCTTATTATAGTTCTCATTAATGTTAGTACCATTTGGTTTATTATTAATTAGATTATATTCACATTCTAAGGAATGTAATATATCTAATATATAATAAGAGGTACTACCATTCTGCGTATCTATTAATAGCTTTAAATTAGTTTTTTCTAAATAATTATTTAAATACGAATAATATTTATACTTATAATCATTAAAATAATAAACATTGCCTAATTTAAAATTATTATTTTTAGGATTTATCATATTTCTACTTATTATATAAATATCATCATTAGTAATAGTTTCTCCCTTATTATATATAGCTATACCATTATAGCTATATAAATTATTATTAGCTGTTAGCATTATTCCTACTGCATTATTTATTTTAGAATAATAAATAAGACCCGGTAATTCTACTATTCCTAAAATATAAACATTAAGATTAGTTTCACGTAAGGAATTAATAATTACACTAGTTATTTTTTTACTAGATAATCTAGGTTCATAGCCTAATACTATATTATTATTTTCTAATAAATAGATTGACGAAGCTAATTTTTTTATTAGCTCTAATGATAAATCCTTATTATATTCTCCTATAAATCCAACATTTTCAATGTAATTAATATTAATCACTCCCTGAATAAATATATAATTACATTTTAAAAAATATGATTAAAATAAAATAATCATCCCGAAGGATGATTATTTTTATAATGTATGGCTTAATAATTCTTCAGTTGAAAGAGTAGATAAATACTTAGGTGCTACATCAAATACAGTATAGCAGCCCTTATTTCCTTCTTTATTAAGTCTATAAACCGCTCTAGCATAGCTTACAAGAACACTACCAGTGAATTCAGGGTTAGAATCAAGCTTTAATGAATATTCAATAACATGATTGTTCTCTAAATTAAAGCCCGTTTTACCACTTCTAATAACAAATCCACCATGTGGAAGCTTATTATGTTCTCTATTTAGTTCTTCTTGTGATACAAAATGAACTATTGTATCATAATCACTAAAATAATTAGGCATATTTTTGATTTCCTCTTCAATAGCCTTTTTATCACTACCATCTTCTACTACTACATAGCATTCTCTTAAATGCTTATCTCTAATAGATAATTCAGGATTTTCTCCATTTCTAACTTTCTTTATAGCATCTTCCTTAGGAATAGTATATTGTCTAGCATCTACTACACCCTTAATTCTTCTAATTGCATCACTATGCCCTTGACTAACACCACGTCCCCAAAATGTATAATCATTGCCACATGGAAGTATTGCTTCCATAATAGCTCTATTTAAAGAGAACATACCAGGATCCCATCCTGTAGAAATCAAACCTAAATGTCCTCCCTCTTTAGCACTTACATCAACGTTTTTAAAGTGTGTAGGGATATTTGCATGTGTATCAAATGAATCAACAACATTAAAATATTTAGCTAAATATGGTGTTTGAATAGGTAAATCAGATCTAGAACCTCCACATAAAATCATAACGTCAATTTTATCTTGATATGATAAAATATCATCCATAGAAGAAACATAATCACCTTCAATATCAATTTTAACAGTTTTAGGATCTCTTCTTGTAAAAACTCTAACAAGTTCCATATCCTTATTATTTTTTATAGCAGCTAATACACCACGTCCTAAATTTCCATATCCACAAATTCCAATTTTAATCATTTATTTATTCCTCTTTTACTAATAAATAATATATTATAATTCTATTCCATTAATCTTTAATAATTCTCTTGCTGAATCAACAGAATCTACTCCATGAAGATTTTTAACTGGAGCGAATTCCTTCGTTCTATCAACCTCAAATGATAAACAAGAATTCATTAATCTTATCATATCTAACACAAATGTTTCATATTTATATGCATTAGGCTCACTAGGAGTAATAAATTCCTTATTATCATTCATATATGGATATTTCTTATGAGCTCTATAAACAGGGAATGATTTACCTACTGTATTAACTAAAGCTTCAAATTTAAATAAATAATTTAATATAACTCCAAAATTATATAAATATTCACCATTACTATCTTTAGCATATCTTAATTCGTCTGTTAATTCAATATATTCAGTAATAGAAGGGTGTCCATTTGCTTTACAAATAACACCAACCTTTTCATTAACATCAACCTTTCTAACAACCTTAGCACCACAATCAGCATTTCTTTTTACTGTAGCACCTAAGAATACAGGATCAGCCATTTTTTGAACTACATTATCAACTGCATAAACATTGAAATATTCAATACCCTTTTCATTACAGAAATCAACTAATCCACAATTTTTCATTGATAAAAACCAACCGCCATTACCATTAGGTGCAGAAGCAATTGTATATTTATTAGTTAATAAAATCTTACCATTCATATCTGTTACAGGAAATTCATCTTGAATAAAGAATTTAATATAATTTTTATCATATCCAAAATAATTCTTTTCAATAAAATAATTTCTTGTAGAAGTATCATTTAATGGAGATGTCATAATAAATAAATATATATATTTACCACATTCCTTAACAACATTCTTAAGAGTATTCATTTGACATTCAAATATTGATAACTCCTTGTTAATGCCAATATTATACATGCCCTTTGGATTTTCACTACCTAAACGAGATCCCATTCCACCAGCAAGTAATATACAAGCAAGCTTTCCTTTACTTAATAGCTCAAGTCCAATTTTCTTATCCTCTTCATATTCTAATTTTATTTCATCTAATGTTAAAGTTTTTAAAGGTTCAATCTTCTCTTGAGCTTTATTAGATTCATTCATATTTAACACAGAAAAATCTGTAACTTCTATATTTTTTAATAATTTCTTTTTTTCTTCTTCATCTAATTCATCATACCATTTTAATAAATGTAATTGATTGATTTTTTTTAATTTTTCATATGCTTCATTATAATTCATAATTAATAACTCCTTACCGTTACAAGTATATCACAAGATAAGATATTTTAATACAAAAAATCACAATAAATATGCTATTTATAATTTTTTATTTACATTTTTATAAATATTGTAATTATTCTCTATTTTTTAATAGGAAATTATTGTTACCATAATATTATTTATAATAAAAAAGGTTGCAATAAAATTTCAAATCATCCTAAAGCTTATATAAATAATTGATATGAGAAAAAAGTTTTTTTCAATTCATCAATTATATTGCTTAAAATATCAGAATCGCATTCATTCTTATACTCCCTTAAATTATTAATAATATAATCTATTAATTTTGAACATTCTCTTATTTCAATATAATAAAAGGCTTTAAGTTTATCCATAAAATTATGAAATATATATAAGAATAATTTTTCATTTTCATAAGATATAAATTTATTTGAAGCAATCAAATCCATCATATATTTATATTCATCTAATAATGAATCATAAGTAAGCTTTATTCTAGCAAGTCCTTCATTTTTTCTCATTAAGCCATATGATGAGTCATTAATACAATAATCTAAATTCCAACCCTCATAAGATAATAATAATTCATGAAATTCATCCGGAGTTAATTCTTTATTATCTATTTGAAATCCTTCATAATTAATACGAATTGTTCCATATTCTTCAAGTGAATTATCTTTTAATAAAGGGTTAGAAACAACATCCTCTACATATTCAATAAATTCATCTAAGCATTCTTCAATATCCCTTTCAGGATCAAATCCCATTTCAATCTCACAGCCATTTGTTGATGTTGCAGTAAACATTATAATAGTTATCAAATTTATATAATTTATTTCATATTTTTTACCATTTATTGATAAAATTAGTGGTAATTCTATATTGTCTTCCCTATATAATTTATTAAAGCAATTATTACAATAATAATTATTTCCTATCCTAATAATAGCTTCTTTATTACATTTTTTACATTTCATATTGCACCTCAATAATAATATTTTTAGAATTTAAATGTCTAACATTCTTTACCAAGTTTAATAAAAATTCATTATTATAGTTTCTTTCTTAATATATAATTGAAAGGGAGTAACTCTAAGTCACCCCCAAATCGATTATATTTCAATTATTTCAACTTTTGAATCATGCTTTAATGTCTTTTCATCATATGAAATTCCTAGTAATAATACCTTGCCATGATAATCACCGAGTGTATTTATATATTTATTATTTTTTATTTGTTCTATTGCGCTATCTGGAGTCTTATTTACCTTAAGCTCAACTATAAATGGTATATGATTATTATCATATGGGATAAATGTTATATCAGATCTACCTAATATAGATGTATCCTCTTTTTTAACATTATAATATTTTTTCATATCATAATATGATATTTCTACTATAATTCCTAATATATCTTCTTTATTTTTATTAAATGGACCTGCTAAATCTTTATGATTTTGATCTAATATTTTATTTATATATGAAACATTTCCTTTTAATGTTTCTTCATATAATCGTTTAGAGTTGTTTATTGGATTATATATTTCTTTCCAATCTAAATCCTCTAAAGCATTCACAAACTCTTGTCTTATTTCATAATTAGGAATATAACAAGATTCTAAATCCTCATCATATGCTAAATATCCTAAATGAATTAATACAGTTAGGGCTGAATCAGCCGAATTAACCTTTGTTAAATCATTTCCAAATTTTCTAACATTAACATTAACCTTTTCACCTAGTATCATTTTACATATAATATCTTTTAATTCACCATGATCATAATTCATATAATTTGTAACTGCCTCAATTGCAGCTGTTTTAGTCCAGTAATCTCCACATTTACCTCTTATTATAGCCTCAACAACTGACCTAGGATTATATAAAGCTATACCATTTAAATTATAACCATTATACCATTTCTTTATTTCATTAAAATCTCTATTATATTTATTACATAATCCAATTACTTCTTCTTCTGTAAATCCTACATATGATTCAATTGGAAATGAATCTAACATATTATATTCAGTAAACATATTTAATGTTGATTGAGTAGAATATCTTCTTATTGGAAGTATTCCTGTCATATAGACTAAATCAATACAAGCGGATACATTACTAGATTTAAACAAATTTCTTAATAATTCAATGTATTCATCACATAATTTAGTATTATATTCTTGTTCTCTAAATATAACATCCCACTCATCTATTAAAAAGATAAATCTTTCATTGAGCTCAGAATTAATTTTTACAATTGCTTCATCTAAAGTCAAATCGGCAAAATCAAAATTAGAATAAAATTCTTTTAAATCTCTTAAAATGTTAAATTTGATTCTTTCAACAAATGTATTTTTATCTTTAATACTAGTATATAAATTTGCCATATCAATCAAAAAAACATTATGCTTATTTAAATGTTCTAAATAGGAATTACCTTTAGATATATTCAATTTATCAAATATATACGTAGAATCACAGCCCTTAGAGTAATAAGCATTAAGCATTGATAAGGTCATTGTCTTTCCAAAACGACGAGGACGAGTAACACACATAAATTTATTCGGTTTTCTTATTAATTTATTACAACTACTTATTAGCATTGTTTTATCAATATATATATCTGCATTTATATAATCATAAAACAAATCATTATTTTTATTTAAATATAAAGACATAAATATCAACGCTCCTTTTATTATTATTGTATCATATTAATATATTAAATGTAAGAGCATTGCATGTCTTATTTATGTTTTCTTATCCATGTACTCTTTATTATATTTATTAAATAGAATAAATTTATTAATATTCAAAATAAATTATAATTATGAAGAAATATTATTTAAATTAATTTTACATTTTTTATTTAATCTCTTCTAAATAAATCCCTTGTGTATACCTTATCACTTACATCATCAAGGCAATTATCATATCTATTAGCTACTATTACATTGCACATAGCTTTAAATTTATCTAGATCATGAATTACTTCATTTTCAAAGAAGTAATTATCAGCAAGTGTTGGTTCATATATAACGATTTTAGCTCCTTTGGCTCTCATTCTCTTCATTACACCCTGAATAGATGATTGACGGAAATTATCACTATTAGACTTCATTGTTAATCTATATATACCAATTGTAACAGATTTTCCAGGTATACCACCATCACCAACTGAATCATCTTCTCCATAGAATCCAGCTTTTCTTAATATTTCTTCAGCTATGAAATCCTTTCTTGTTCTATTTGATTCAACAATTGCTGAAATTAAATTTTCAGGTACATCTAAGAAATTTGCCTTTAATTGCTTTGTATCCTTAGGCAAACAATATCCACCATAACCAAATGAAGGGTTATTGTAGTGAGTACCAATTCTAGGGTCTAAGCATACTCCATCAATTATTGGTTTAGTTTCTAATCCTTTTGATTCTGCATAAGTATCTAATTCATTAAAATATGCAACTCTAAGTGCTAAATATGTATTCGCAAAAAGTTTTACTGCTTCTGCTTCAGTAGGAGCCATAAATAATGTATCTATATTTTCTTTTATTGCTCCTTCTTGTAATAATTCAGCAAATTTTTTTGCATATTCAAATTGAGTTGTATCTTCTTTTTTACATCCAACAATAATTCGAGATGGATATAAATTATCATATAAAGCTTTTGATTCTCTTAAGAATTCAGGAGAGAATATAATATTTTTTGTATTATATTTCTTTCTAACTGATTCTGTATATCCTACAGGGATAGTAGATTTGATTACCATTATCGCATTGGGATTTACACTCAATACTAATTCTATTACCTGTTCAACATATTTTGTGTCAAAGAAATTCTTCTTTGGATCATAATTAGTAGGTGCTGCAATAATGACAATTTCAGCATTTTGGTATGCTTTTTTTCCATCAGTTGTCGCAACTAAATCTAAATCCTTTTCCTTTAAATATTTTTCAATATATTCATCCTGAATAGGTGAAATTCTATTATTTATTTTTTCAACCTTTTCAGGTATTACATCAACTGCTATGACATGATTATGTTGAGCTAATAATACTGCTAAAGATAATCCAACATATCCAGTTCCCGCAACTGCTATATTAATAGGATCAGAATGGATTTTAAATTCAGGCTGTTTTCTTTTGAAATAGTCATCCACATTTAAATTGAGTACATTTATTAATTTTTCAAATTGTTCTAATGAGGGAGTAAACTCTCCTTTTTCTAGTTTTCCAATAAGTACTCTATTAATTCCTGTAAGCTCAGCTAATTCAGTTTGTGACATTTTTATACTTTTTCTTTTTTCTAATACATCTTTAGATAATAACTTCAAATTAAACATATATGCCTCCGTATGCAATAATTAATTTCAATTGTAATTATATGATAATTTATTTCATTAGTCAAGTTAATAGAATTAATTATTTTTTGTAATTATTAATTACATTTTATTTATCATTTCTTTTATTATAAAATCTATATTTTTATAATTTATTATAATTTTTTTATTATTTTTCTTTTTAAAATCAGGATAAATATATATTTTATTTATTATTGAATTTAAATTAATATCTTTTATTTTACTTGTATTTTTTATATTATTTATTTCATTTATAAAATTAATACAATCATTATATAAATTCATTTTATTAATTTTATAATGATTAATTTTCAAATTAATTATTTTATATTTATCAAGTAATTTATCTCTTTCTTTAGTATATTTTTCTATCATTATTTTATAAATAGAATCCTCTAAAATGCCATCAACATTTTGTTCATAAGCCTTCTTAATATATAATTCTATTTTATTTAGATCTTCTTTTATAATTCTTTCATCAATTATTGAATTATCAATAATTAATTCTTTTTGAGATGTAACTTCATTTATAAATTCTTCTTTATTATTTACTATTATTTTTTTTAATTTTATTAATTCTCTTTTGATTTTTTTATCTAAATCTAGAAAAGTAATTGTGGTTTCTAAATCACAATTACTATTTCTACATGTTAGACGAATATAATCATCTTTATTTACTCTTTTATCTTTTTTATACCTAAGTACATTTCCACATTTTCCACAATATACTAATCCAGAATAATAATTTTTATTATTATTTTTATAATTTTTCATAATATTAGCTCTTATTTGAGCATTTTCAAATGTTATTTTATCTATTAATGGTTCATATTTATCATAAAATATATATTGTTCATTCATTGCTACATGATTTATCTTTTTAGATTTAAACATAATTGATGATTTACCTCTTCTATATATACCTAAATATTCATCATTTAAGAGTAATTTTCTTATTGTATCTCTATTCCATGAATAACAATCTTCATTATTTTCTATTTTATTTGATCCATATTTATAAGTTTCATAATTATAATATTTAGGAGTTAATATTTTCTTTTCTTTGAGTATTCTTGCGATAGAAGAATAACTATTACCATTTAAAAATAATTCAAATATAAGCTTTACTACAGATGATGTATTTGAATCTGGTATTCTATTTGAATTTTGATCATATTTGTAGCCATATAATGGGACTGCAGTTTTAATTGATTTTCCAGTTTTCATTTGGTTATTAATTGTAAATCTTATTTTTTTTGATATATCTTTAGCATACATTTCATTAATTATATTTTTAAATGGTAAGAAATCATCATCACTAATTTGTGTATCAATATTATCAGATAATGATATATATCTAATATCTTTATCTTTGAAATATTTATCAATATAATATCCAACTTTTAAATAATCTCTTCCTAATCTAGATAAATCTTTTGTTATTATTGTATTTATTTTTTTATTTTCAATATCAAATATCATTGATTTAAAGGCTGGTCTATTGAAATTGGTACCACTATAACCATCATCAATATAATAATTTATTATTTTCCATTCTTTTTCTTTTGCATATTTAGTTAAAAGCTCTTTTTGATTTTGTATTGAAATTGAATCTAAAGAACTATTTTTATCATCTACTGATAATCTACAATATACAGCAAGCTTAACTTCATTATCTTGTAGCTTCATTATTTTTCTCCATTATGTTCTTTAGATATGAATCTAATATTTTATAATTTATAATTATCTTTTTTCCTAATTTATTTTTATTATTTTCATTTTTGTATGTAGATATTATTATTTTAGATATTATATTTCTTAATATTATAGTTGTATTATAATTATCATTATTTAAGCTTACGGTAGGCAAAGAGAAAAAAAGATTATTCATAGTAGGAATAATTGATGATGCCTCAAGAATGATAGTAGGCTGTAATGTATTTTTTAATGATAATTATAAAAACTTTATGAGTGTATTAAAAACAGCAGTAAGCAAATATGGAAAACCAAAGGTATTAAATTTAGATAATGGTGCTCCATATAAAAATAATCAATTAGAGCTTTTAGCCTCAAGAGTAGGAATGAATTTATACCATAATAAACCATATTATGGTCCCGGCAAGGCTAAGATAGAGCGTTGGTTTAGGACCATGAAGGATCATTTTATGGCTAGTTTTCATTTGACAACAAAAACTACCATTGATGAATTCAGATGTAAATTATTGAAATATGTAACTGAATACAATAATTCTATTCATTCACAGTTAGATGGTAAAACACCTATTGAAAGATTTTTTGATTCAGGTGAAGAAATGAAACAGCTAGATAAAGATTTTATTGAAAAATCATTTCTATTAGAAATAGAAAGAAAAGTAAGCATTAATTGTGTTATACAAATTGATAATATAGACTTTGAAGTACCTCAAAAATACAGCAAAAAGAAAATAAAGATAAGATATTCAAGTGACTATAAAAACTGTTATGTAGTTAATCCTGATGGAGGATTAGACAAAATAGAACTCTTAGATAAAAAAGCAAATGCCCAAATAAAGCGTAAACAACCAATATTTAATACGGAGGAACTATAATGAATTACTTATTGAAATTTGGTATTGAAAGAAATCCATTTATAAAAAATGATAATGATGAAAAAATAGATTTACTAAATACTGGGCAACTATTATTCAGATTAAGACATTTAGAGGAAACAAAAGGAATATGATTAATTACTGGAGAACCTGGATTGGGTAAATCTACAACAATACGTCATTGGGCTAAAAGTTTAAATACAAATCTTTATAAAGTTATATATATTTCTCATTCAACAGTATCAGTACATGAATTTTATAGAGAAATATGTTACCAAATGGGATTAGAAGAATATTATTCAAAAAGAAAAAATTTGAATGAGATTCAAAATGAAATAAAAAGATTATCCATAGAAAAAAGAATTACTCCAGTAATAATACTTGATGAGGCTAATTACCTATCAGCTTCAGTATTAAATGATTTAAAAATACTTTTAAATTTTGATATGGATTCAAAAGAGCCTTATATTTTACTTTTAATAGGTCAAGTATGTATAAGAGATACTATTAATAGAAAAAGTTATGATTCCCTAAAACAAAGAATTTCTATGATTTATAATTTTGAACCAATGGATAGGGAAGAATCTGAAAAATATATTAATAGTAAATTAGCAATCGCAGGAGCAAATAAAAAAATATTATCAAATGAAGCCTATAATACAATTATAGATCAAGCTAATGGTGTTCCTAGAATTATTAATCAAATTATGGATAAAGCTCTAGTATTAATGGAAAATAAAAAATTAGATATGATAAATGAGACAATAATGTCAGAGGCCATTGATGAAATCAAAATATAAAATATTTTCAAAATATTTACCTTATAAAGCTTCAAAAAGAAATTCATTAAATCCTATATTATATTTATATAATAGTGTGAGAATGATTGGAGCATATGCATATGATAGAAAGAAAAAAGTAATTTATGTAAGTGATTATAATCAAGATAAATATTATTATATGTCTATATATCAATTTGATAATGAAGGATGGAAAATTATAGATATGGAGGATCATGATTTAATAATTGAAGGGTATGCAATCCATAAAGAACTTTCATTTTAAAAGCTAAAATAAAATGCCTAATCAACCTTAAATAATTTGATTAGGTATTTTTTTTAAGCTTATTTATAGCTAATTTAATTCGCATAATTGAGCCTCATACAATTTGCCAAACAACAGGTAGTTACCCTCTTAAAAATTGAGGTAGGCAATGATTTAATACCTCTTTTCCATTTTAAGGTAGTTATGTATACAAAAATTGTATGTTTCCTTTTATAATAGTAATTGGACAAAATACTTAAGAAAGGAAACATACATATGTATTATAAATCATTACTTGAAACTTTAAAAGAGGATGATGCAAATAATCGTGTCATAGTGTGTATCTCGGCGAATGTAGGCCACTTTAGTGAACTCTATTGACATATAAAATTTTACATCTTAAACTGAAATAAATTCAGAGTGAGGTGTAAATTATGGCAAGGAGTTTAGAAATGAATTTTATTAGAGAAATATTAAGATTAAATGATGAGATGCATTTATCTCAAAGAGAGATTGCTAAGGCAGTTAACAAAAGCCGTGATTCTGTTAGTAATGTAATGAAAATGTCCAAAGCTCAGGGAATAACATATTCAGTTGCTAAAGATATGAAAGATGATGAGCTTAAAAACAAAATTTATCCTAATAGTAATCCATATAGAGATGTACAAGAACCAGACCTAGAATGGATAGATCATGAAATGAAGACTCATAAAAATATGACAATGACAATTTTGCATCAAGAGTATTTAGAAAAATATCCTAATGGTTTAAAATACACTCAATTTTGTGAAAGGTATAGAAATTATATTGAATCACGAAAAATTAGTATGCATGTTGAGCGTAAGTGTGGAGAAAGAATGGAAATAGATTGGGTTGGTGATAAATTAAAATATAATGATTTATCAAGTAGACAACACGTGGTATGCTTTTTCATTACTACACTTGGTCGTAGAACTTATCCATATGTAGAGGCATTTCCAAATCAGTCTTCTGCTTCATTTAAATTAGGGACCATTCACGCTTTAGAATATTATGGTGGTGTTCCATTAATTTTTGTTCTAGATAATGATAAATCTGCTGTAACAAAAGCTTCAAAATATGATACTGTTTTGAATTCATCATTTTCCGAGTTAGTAGATTACTATGGAGCAGTATGTATTCCTTCAAGAGTGAGAAAACCTAAAGATAAGCCAGGTGTTGAAAAATCGGTCTTTGACGTTGTAGAGAGATATATTATGCTTAAAATTAGAAATGAGGAATTTCATTCTATTGATGAAATAAATAAAGCAGTTTGGAAACATTTAGCGGATTTTGTTGTTCAACCGAAAAAGGAAGAAAGCCGCAAATCAGTTTTCATAAATGAGGATAAACCTGTATTAATGCCTCTTCCTACTCAAAGATATGAATTAATAGATGTAAAATTCGCTAGAGTTAACATTGATTATCATATTGAAAATGATCATAAATATTACTCTGTTCCATATAAATATGGTGGTCAAACAGTTGAAGTAAAAGCTAAACCATTAGCAATAGAGATTTGGCCTAATAACGAACGAATTTATACACATTCAAGATCTTACAAAAAATTATATACGACTATCTTAGAACATATACCACCTAATCATCAAGCTTACGGACAAATCAATCAACAATCATTCAAAAAATGGGCATCAACAATTTCTCCTGAGGTTGTTGAATTTATGAATGGAATGTACAATGGTGTTAAGGTTGAATAAATAAGATATAGAGGTTGCTTAGGATTACAAAAACTTTGTAGGTCAAATAAAGATGCTTTTATTCATTCAATTAAGCTTTGTAATGAAAACAAAGTATATACCTTTAAAGCTTGTAATGATATCTTTAAAGAATTAATTAAAATTAAACCAGATCCTGTAGAAACACCAATTAAAAATGATAATCTTCGTGGTGAGTCCTATTATGGAGATGGTAAATAATGAATCAAGAGAATATAAAAAAAACTTAAACAATTAAATTTATCAAATATGGCAACATATTATCAAAATTATGTTGATTCTCCAGAATTCGTTACATTAGATTTTGATAGTAAGCTAGCTGTATTATTAGATTATGAAATAACTGCTAGGCAAAACAAAAAAATTGCTATATTAGCCAAAAAAGCTAATTTCAAAGTCAAACCAGATTTAACAACTATTGATTATTCTCCAGAAAGAAATCTTTCTAGAGAAATGATTGCCAATCTAGCTTCCTGTACTTGGATTAGTAATGGTAAAAATTTAGTAGTATCTGGTGCTACTGGTACTGGTAAAACATATTTAGTATCAGCTTTAGGATATCGAGCCTGTATGTTCAATTATAAGGTTGGTTATATAAGAGTACCTAGATTAATGTTAGATATTAATATTTCAAAAACAGATGGCTCATATAATAAATTAATGAACAAATATAAAGCATTTGATTTACTGATATTAGATGATTTTGGTTTAGTCAAAATGACTGCGACCGAGACAAGAGATTTTTTAGAGTTAATTGAGGATAGAAATACAATAAAATCATGTATAATTATATCTCAATTGCCAATCACTAATTGGTATGATATATTTTTTGATCCTACATTAGCTGAAGCTATTATGGATAGAATACAATCTAATTCTTATAAAATAGAATTAAAAGGTCCATCTAAAAGAGGAACCTTAATAAATGATATTGAATAACTATTTAATATATATTATTATATCCTTAATGTTAATAAAGCTATCCTAAAGGATATCTTGCCTAACGGCTTTTCTAATGCCTTCGGCCAAGTTGGCTTCGCCATTTTGGTGTGGCCTACAATTGCCGAGAACCCTGGCAGGGATTATCCGAAATATACACACAATTTCTTGTGGTCTTCAAAATTATTTTAGTCTTAATGCAATTAATACTTTCTTTACATATTGTTTATAGTATTGTTTTGGATAAGCTTTTTTTACTAATTTTTTCATTGATTTCTTTTCATAGTTTTCGTAGTAATAATCTGTATAAGGTTGTTTATTACTTGAATGAACTAATTGATGATTATGAGCAATTGCATTTTCATAATCACAATCATAACATTCAAAAGTATCGCCTAAAATTTCAAAAAGAAATTTTCCTTTCTCAGTAGATATAATCGTTAATGAGAAAGCTCTCATACCTTTGTTATCTTCGCGCTTACTTCCCCAAGAATCACCCATAGTCAAATCAGAGACTCTATCTCTCTTAGCATAATTACATGAATAACAATTTTCAGTATAAAATAAACCATTTAAAAATCCTATCATATACGGATCACAAATTCTATCACCAGCAAGACCTTTTCCATCTTTAGATGTAAACATTTGTATACCAATACTTCTCTTATCTCTAAATCTAACATTTGCTTCAGATGTAATACCTTTTTCACTTAAATATTTCTTAAGAGTTTTATTGCTTGGTGTTCCATGACAAATTAAATCAACTGTATATAAATTCTCTTGTGGTCTAACCATATATAATTTTATAGCTGCAACTTGACAAGGTGTTCCGAAGAATAATACTTTATGCCCATTTGATAATAAATCCTTTACTCGAGTAAAAATATCTCCAGTTGAAACCTTAACATATTTTGAACCTGCAAATTTAATAACCTCATCAGGATTATTCGTGATATCAAAATAGAAATCTTCTTTATCACTTTTTACACCAACTACATATCCACCAGTTTCAGCAAATTTAATACCTAATTGTGTTGCAAAACCACCAGAAGATGCAGTTTTCACAACTTCATTGTTTTTAGATATACCTTCTTTGCAAGAAATAGTTGTATTCAATTTAAGCAATTCAGATGAAGTGTTTTCAACTTGACAGACTTTCTCACAAAGATGGCAGTTAATACATAAATCTTCATTAACTTCTGCGTAAGTATTTTTCACATCATCCATTAATGTAATACATTGCTTAGGACACACATTAACGCATGCTCCACATGCACAACATTTACTTTTATCACAAACTAATCTTGTTGACATATAATTATCTCCTTATAATAATGCTATTTAATATTATCACATTTATACTATTTAATAAAGTTCAAAAAATTCTTTCACATAATAATACAATTTTTAAAAATATATTTTTGTGTTGAAGAAATGCTTATAGATTTCTTGTTTAGATTTTGGAGTTTGACAGAACCCACAGATTTTATCTATAGTTCTATTGCCAAAATATCTTTCATGTTGTTCTTTATGGTAGATGGTAATAGAGATATTTCCATCCCTATTTATATATTGGGCTTCTGTAGTTTCTTAGGGTACAGGAATCATTGATAGATATAATATCTGTTTGGCCTGTATCATTTGATAGTATTAAGTTATTGATTGTTTTAATAGATGGATTTCTATTGATTTCATTATTTTAGAATTTAATTGGTCCTTCTGGATATTTAAATTCTATTTTATTATCTTCTAATAATATGTGAATAGTGTCGTATTGATATTCTAGATTATAGCTACTATCTGATAGGGCATTAAAAAGAATCTTCTTAATTGTTTGAATTGAAAAGGTTGATTCTTCTTTAATACAGTTATCCTTTACGATTGTTAACTCATAATGAATATTTTTTTAGTTTTAATAGAGCTTTGCTATACATATCCTTTATAGATCAATCAATTTGAATTACTACTCCTGTGAAATTATTTAGGATTTCTAAAATTAATCCTGGATAATAGATTGGTGGGATTAAACCAAAGAACATAGCATAGGCTAGAGTTTTGTTTGGTTCTTTTCGTAGCATGAAATAATCCATTATATAAGTGGAGCTATAGTTAGAGTTATTGTTTTTATTAAATAAATCAATGAAGTTAAAGAAAGAATCTTGGTTATTTTATATAGTAAAATAAAAGATTATTAAGATAAATTCTATAATATGTCTAAAATTTGAATCAAAATAATAAGATGACCATATAAGTCATCTTATTTAACATATGATATCATTTCATTAATATAAGAAATAGGATCAAACCATTTTTTGGCTTTTGATAATGAATCCTCACACATCTTAGAATATGATTCTTCATCTAAATTAACCATCTTATCTAAGCATTTTGATAATTCGGATTTTTCTTTAAAGATAAAGCCATTCTTACCATCTTCTACTAATTCAGGTAAACCGCCTAAATTAGATACGATTAATGGCTTTCCTAAAGCCATTGCTTCCATTGCTGAGTATGGTCCATTTTCATACCATTCAGATGGAAGTACAACACATCTAGAATTTCGTACATAATTAGTAAGTTCTTCACCTGATTTAAATCCTAATAATTCTACATTAGTGATATTATTAGATTTAATATAATCCTTTAATTCTTTTTCCAAAGGTCCAGTACCTAATACTTTTAATGCATAGTTCTCATCTTTCATAGCATCAATTAAAGTCTTTACACCTTTTTCTTTAGATAATCTACCAAAGAACAAAATATATTTATCATCATGGTTATTTAATTCATACTTTGTATCAACCGGAAGAGGATTTCTCATCCATTCAATCTTACTAGTTGTGAATTTACCTTCTCTAAGCTTATCTCTATAAAACATAGATGGACAAATGAATAAATCAACCATATTATACCAACCATGTTTCCTAATTTGGTTAGCTTCATAAGTAGATAATATACTCATAAGCTTAGAGCCATGAGCACAGTTATTCTTCTTACAGTTAGAGAAATCTCCATGTAAACACTTCTCACAAATATTACCATTAGCATCTAACATAGTATATGCAGGACATACACAAATTAAATCATGCATTGTCCAAAAAATTTGTAGATCTTTATTATACTCTTTAATAGCATCAATGACAGAGCATGTTAATTGCTTATGAACTAGATTTAGAATAACTAAATCAGGTTTTTCTGCTTCACAAAGTTTTTTAGTCTTTTCATAAGCTTCCTTTGAATATGCAATATGCATAATCATATTAAGCTTAGACTTAATACCGCCTTTAACAGATGCATTAGAAATAAAATATTTAGATTGTTCACATTCGATATTCTTTTCATCTTGCATTGCTAAAAAACAAACATCATGTCCCTGTTTCCTAAATGCTTCAGCAACAGTTAAATAATATCTCTCTGATCCACCCTTCATATAGTGGAATTTATTTATTAATAAAACTTTCATATTACTGTTCCTCAGCTTTATAAAAATAATCTTTTGCAGGATTGACTTTTGAATGAATTATTCCAGGATTACCAATTACAATGGAATTATCTGGTACATCAAAATTCACAAAGGCATTAGCACAAATCATAACATTATTACCTATGTTAATGTTTCCTACAATTGTTGAATTTATACCAATAAAAACATAATCACCAATTTTAGGACAACCTTTTTTATTACCATTTATTACTGCTCCTATTGTTGCTCCTTTTCCAATCGTTATATGATTTCCCAGAATTGCAGAACCATTAATAGTAATATTGAACGGGTGTCCTAACTCGAAATACATACCAATTTTTGCATCTGGGCTAATTTCTAAGCCATATCTTCGACCATATTTTTTTAATTTATTAGTCATAATTTTCTTTATCATTTTATTTTTTGTTAAAGATGTCTTTCTCAATAAATATAGATAACGCATATCATGTAATGAAATAATAGAATATAATGCTCTTAGAAATGAGTATTTTTTCTTTTTTTTCTGTTCATAATCACTAATATATAATCTATTCATTTGTTTTATTATTTACTATGAAATCATAGTAAGTTCCCTTTCTATTTAAATCAATATTTTTGTACGTTAATTTATGTATATAACTATGAGATAAAATTATATTATAATTTTCTGCACTAAATTCTTTATTTAAGTTTTTAGCTAAATCATGGGCAAGTCTATCACAAACGCATGGTATATTATCAGAAATAGATTTGTTTTTTTCTGAAACTATTCTAAATAATAAAGAGGTAACAAAATAATCAGTAGCAAAATCATAATTTGTCCAATATTCCAATAATAACTTTAACGTCTCATTAATAATCGGATTAGACTTATAACTCCATATAAACCACGCCCCAAAACTCATAGAACTATCATTTTCATATGAATAATAAAAAAGTGGTACATTGAATATACTTGAAGGAAGTCGTTCAGTTAAAAAAACAGTGCAATCTAGCCACAAACCACCATATTTTGATAGTAAAGAAAAACGAACTATATCAGAAAAATGTGCATTCTCAATTTTTCCATCTTTCCATTTTTTAATAACAATTTCTGGCAAACTTATATAATCAAAAATCGTTTTTTCATCTAATATCTTAATTGTAAAATCTTTCATTTGATTTTTAACAGATTTAATGCAAGTCTTAACTATTTCTGGAGCATTATTTATATTTTGTAACCATACCATCCAGATCAACTTATTTTTTTCATTATCTGGTTTTGAATTATTTGTATATACTAAAATATTTTTATAAAACTTCTTTTTCAAACGATTATAAATATGATTACGTCTTCTTATTAACCCCTCATTAGGAGTTATTTTAAATAATTTACAAAATAATGTAATAATAGATGAGTATAATAAATCTTTATTCCTTAGATGAAATACTAGTTTATTCATTTTTTCTCCTTCTTTTCATTTTTTCAAATAAATAGTTTTTTGTCATAATAAAATCTTCATTTTTTATATTAATAAATATAAATACTAAATTAGGAATAATTATTAGCATACACCCTACAATAATTAAATTTAAAAATGAAAATGAAAAAATATTACATAAGAAATACATGCCAATACCCATTCCAACAAAAATAAACAAATAAATGATTTGCTTTATAAAATACTTCAAAACACCTTCTTTGAAATAATGCTTAAACAACACAATATTTTCCCAAGGAAAAGCAATAAAAAAGTTTATAAAAATTGTTGAAATTAATATTCCATTAATACCAATCAAATTAACTAAAAGTAAATTCAAACCAATATTTAATAAAACAATAATATACGGTTTTAACCAATCCTCTTTCCACATTCCAAGAGCGTCTTTATAAGTTAGAGTAATTCTTCTTATATAGTAAGAATAAAAATAAATTGGGACTAAAATCACTGTTGAAATTCCAAACAAAAATGATTCATCTAACCATATATTTCCAATGAACCATTGGACTAAACATAAAATACAAATTGATGCCCATCCTATCAACCATGTATTAGTAAATGTTAATATATTAAAATCTCTTTTATTTTTCTCAATACTTTCTTTTACAACACTATTCCCTATTCCAGGTAATATTGAAGTATATATAATAATAATCAAACCACCAACAGAACTTTGAATATAATTATAATTATCAAACATAGCCAAAATTGATAATCCAAGAAATGTCGAAATCATAAGACTATCAACAGAAGTTAATACTTTATCACTTAATTTATGTCCGAACAAAGAAAAAACCCTAACTCTTATATTTTTTTTCGTTTTTTTATCAAGTTTACCACTGCAATGATATTCAGGATACATTTTTTTTAAGAAAAAATAAACAATTAGATTTGTAAAAATTTGAAAAATAGGAAGCATAAGTATATTCAAATAATAATTCTTAGTTGTAATGATTAGTATTATTTGAATACTATATCTAAAAAGTAATATAAAACCATTTATTTTAGTACTAATATCGACACGCTGAAATGCCAAAAACAAAGAGCCTTTATATGCAACCGTTACATAACTAATAACAATTGACAATAAATACATAAAAAATAATAAATAAACATTTAAATTTCCTGGAATTGATTTATCAGCAATAAAATTTGGCAAAAATGGCATTATTATCAAACCAGATATTAATATAATTATACCAATAACCAAATATACTTTTTTATAAAAATTTAATAAAGCATTTATTTTATCAGTATCATTTTCTGCAGCAGGTTTATACATACTATAAACCATTGCACTACTAAAACCTAATTCAGCCATATTTAATACTTCTAATATAGAAGCAAACATTGTATTTAGGCCTAAATATTCTTTTCCAAGATAATTAATGATAACTGTACGTAGAACAAATGGCATTAATAAAACAATTATTTTATATAAAAAACCATAAATAATATTTCTACCAGCGTTTCTAGTTCTACTGCTTTGCATATAATACCTCTTTATCTAAAAACAAAAAATCTTTTTTTTCATTTAATAATGATAAACCTATAAATGCAATTACACAGCTTGAATTAGTTAATATTGCAGCACCTACTGAATGAATTAAAAATACAATTAAAATAGTTAACGACAAAGCTTTTATTAAATAATTTTTTATACTTTTATTATATAAATTAAAAATTCTATAATAAAAATATAAGAAGACTGCCGTACCAATATATCCACATTGTCCGATATACATTGGTAGTCCGGTATCATTTAAAAAGGCATTATTTGCTTCACTCATACCATATAATGAATTAAATCCATATTGGATATATAATGGTGAATAATATTTAGCTGCCATATCAGAGCCAAATGTTGCAAAACCAGATCCAAAAGGTAAATGTGCATTTGCATCAATAAATGCATATTTGAAAAATAAATATCTAGGTGCATCTTGATTTTGTAAATAATTTTCAATTTGAAAAGATCCGATTAATATCGTAAGAATAAAAAGTATTATAATTGTCCAAATGTTAAATTTAAATTTTTTAAAAAAAATAAACATTAATATAAGAAAGAAAACAACAAATAGTATAGATGGTCCCTTAGTTGTTAACAATATAGGGATCAATGCTAAAATAATAAAAAATTTTTTAAATGAAATATTAGATATTGAAACGATACATAGACATAAGATACAAACAGCTGTATATTGATGTTGCATTTCGAAAATAAACGTAAATGCATTAATTCCAAATCTAGTACCATAAGACATACCAATATTTATAAAAATACTAATCAGTGAACACACTGTAGAAACACAAATAAATAATATGGCAGGAAATTTAGCTAAATCTATAAATTCATTCCTAATTTTAACACTTTTAAAGGAATAATAAAAATAATAGAAAATTACGAAAACTTTAATATTATCAAAAGCATCTAAAAATATCGACATTACTGGTCTAGATACTCCACTAAATAAATTCCCAAAAAAACCAATCAACAAAAAAACAGCTAATAAAACCAATGAAATTTTATCATATTTTTTAATGTTTCCTTTTATAAAAATATAAATTAATCCCAAAATTGATAATACTGCTACTATTTCATCCAAATATGTAGAAATAGGAAATATTTCAAAAATAATCAAGAAAAAAGTAAATAAAAATAAAATAATACTTTTTATTGAGTAATTAAATATTGATTTCATTATTTTTTTCTCTCCTCTTCCTTATAATATGAATAGTAGTTGTTGGATAAAAGATTATATCTAGATAAATAATTCTTTTACATATTATACCGGTAAATAATGGTCCACAAGTGCTTACCACTAGTCCGAATAGGTGTATATACAAACTAAAAACTCCAAATTTAAATAACACAATTCTAAATCCTGCTGCGAATATAGTATGTAACAAGAATACATAAAAATAATATTTAGAAAGCCACCAACTTCTAGAATTAAAGTAATGGTAAAAAATCATTAAAATACATAGTGCAATACAAAATCCCAAAATTGGTTTTAAAAAACAAATCGTAAATAATTCAAATTTCAAATAGAAAAGAATTAATAACATGCTAAAGAATATTAGTAAAATAAAATAACTAATTCTATTTAATTCTATTTTTTCAACCAAATTGTATTTGCTAAAGAACCATCCCAAAATAAACCATATATAATTTGATATTAAAAAACTTATAATTGAAGGTAAATTAATAATTGAAAAAAATGAATTAAATCCATAGAATAATACAAATATAATACTAATAAGTATATTTAATAAATTCAGTTCATTATCATTTTGAATTGGAATTAAAAAGAAAATGAATAAAGTAATTAAAAACCAATAAGGTGCAATCGGCGATATAAAGAATGAATATAAAGGATTTTCAACATTATTATTTACATAATTACTACCAAATTTTTTTAAGATTATTGTAAAAAATGAAAATATTAAATATGGAACCAAGAGATTAAGACCCTTTTTTAATGTATTAGTCCTCCATGATGATAAAGTATCATTTTTACCATACTTATTAAACAAAAAACCACTACAAAAGAAAAATATTATCACTTGAAAGGAATTAAGCCATAGTAAAAATGAATCATTAATTAAATTTTTTTCAATCAGACTTGACTCAATTAGGCTTGAGACAAAATGATAAATTACGACGCTAAAGCATGCAATAACTTTTGCATTATCAATATAAAATAATCGATTTTTACTATTTTGCATAATTAACACCCATCTTTATTTAGTTTCTACATATCCTTGAGATTTTACATCCGCATTAACAATTTCCTCACCAGTTTTGCCCTTTAATTGTTCTTTTGACATATCTGATAAACCGTTGTTAATTATTGCATTCATATCACATGTAGATAACTTATCTAATTCTTCTTTTAAGACCTTACCATCTCTAAAGTCTCTAACAATTTTATTCTCATACATTGAGTATTTTTTCTTTTTAAAGAATCTTAAGAACTTATGTCTAAATACCCACCAAGACACTTTTACAATATGCTTTCTAATTGCAGGCGATGCAGATCCAATCATCCAGCAATTTCTATTACAGTGTCTAACTTTGGCACGAACTTGTTCAGCTTGTGATGAATTCCAAAGTTCATCCCATGATTGATTATTAAGATTCCCCATAACTTCTTTATCTTTAGTACCATTACATGGCATTACATCACCATATGGATCAATGAAAAAAGTATCAAAAGCCATATTACATGGTAATAATCTCTTTTGAGAAAAAATATAATTAATTAAACCATGGTTGAAATATGCTCTAAACCACTTTTTTGGTGATTTAGAAGCTAAAAGTCTATTTATTAAATCTTCAAAGTTTTGTGCAACCATCATTCTATCATGAATTATATTCTTTGCTTCTACGAAATAGAATGAATTATGAAGTGATGCCGTTGCAAACTCCATTCCCATTTCATTTGATAAATTATATAAAGGAACAAGATCTTTAGCATTTTTATCCTGTACTGTCATACCAAAGCCAACATCTGGATGTTTCATTTCAACAAGTTTTTTTAATGTTGTATAACCTCTATTAAATCCATCAGGAAGTCCTCTAATTTCATTATTAGTTTGTTCAAGGCCTTCAATTGAGATTCTAATACCTACATTAGGAAATTCATTACATAAATCAATGATTCTATCTGTAAAAAATCCATTAGTAGAGATTACAATACGATCTGATTTTTTGTAAAGTTCTCTTACAATATCTTTCAAATCGGTTCTAATAAATGGTTCTCCACCAGTTATGTTTGTAAAATACATTTTTGGTAATTTTTTTATTGTTTCAATTGATATTTCTTCATCTTGTCTAGATGGTGCTTTATATCTATTACACATTGAACATCTAGCATTACATCTATATGTAACAATGACTGTACCATTTAATTTAGCTTCTGCCATAATTTTATTCCCTACTTTCCATTTTTATAAAGCCAAAATGCAACTGGATACATCAAGTAAGCATAAAATCTTTTACGCTTTAATTTGATGCATTTAAAATCAAATCCGCTTTTTTTATTATTGTACATTGTATCACGCATCATTCCAATAATTGCTTTAGTAAATAATTTAAAATTTAAATTAGGTAAGCCATCAAAATTATTTACTAAATATGTCCAAAGGTATATATTTTCTCTAGATTTATTATAATTAGAGTGAGTTAATGATGGTCCATTAATATAATACATTCTTGTTGGATAATCTATAAATCTAATCTTGTATTTCTTTGCCATCTCATACTGACATATTATCTCTGGAAAGAATCTTCCTTTTATTTCTGGACTTTTATATTGTCTATATATGTCAGTACGAATCATTTGGATCATTTCCCAATTATCTAATTTCATCTTAAATCTAAATGAGATTAAATCCGTATCCAGCCATGCCTTGTTACCAAAATTTTTTCCACGATATACATTTGTATCATTGTCACAACTTTTTGCTTTCATTCCACAAAAATTTTCTCGTTCATTAGTAGGTATTAAATTCCACATTGATATAAATAATCCTAATCCCCATGGAAAAATACCGTCATCTGCATCTATTGTAATAAAAAAATATCCCGTAGCGACATCTAATGCTTTATTTAAGGCAATATGTTTACCACTATTTTCTTGGTTTATAATCTTAATATCTAATTTACCTTCAGCCTTAAATTTCTTTATCATATCTAAACTATTATCAATTGACCCATCATTGACAATAATCCATTCAAAATTATTATATGTTTGTTGTAATAGACTATCATAAACTCGATTAATTGTTTTAGCAGCATTAAAACATGGAGTAAAAACAGTAATTTTTTCCATACTAATTCCTCTTTATTTTATTTAAATTTTGATAAATATATTTAGTGTATATTTCCCTGTTATCATTTATTTTCTTATTGATTATATTATAATCAATTTGTTCATCTATAATAGTACTATCAGATTCATGATTATCTATAATACGATATTGTAAATTTAGATCACTTAAAAAATCATTAATTCTAACATTTGTTACACCAGGAGAAAATACCAAAAAATTTTTATTGAAAATTATTGAAAATTGAGTACAATGGAATGAATCTGTCAAAACATACTTAGCATTTTTAATTAATGCCAAAAATCGATGTGGGCTTACTAAAAATTCTGATTTACCGCTTAAAAGTAATTCCTCATAAGAGTTTATAATTCTTCTAATTTTTAATTTTTTTTCTTTTGAGAACTTTTTTATAAATAAATCAAATTCTGGATTATCATGAATTTTATAAACTAAAATATACTCACCATTTAATTTGTAATTAGATATAAAATCTTCCCAAAATTCATTTTTTAGCATTAACGTTGGGTCATATATAGTAGCTATCTCTTTTGAATAAAAACTTTTTATGTAATTAGTAGATGTTTTTTCTCTAGTTGTAATAAAATTAAATGCTGATAAATATCCTTTTATTCTATCATCAAATTCAACTTTTCTTCCAACACTAGAGGAATAAGCAAATTTAGGTGTTTTTTCTCCAAAATTCAAAAAATATGCATCATCAAAACTTCCATTAGATAATGGTCCCCATAGTTGATCTGAGCCTGAACAAAGAATAGCATCTTTAAAATCTAATCGATTTAAATCCTCTATTGAATTTATTTCATTAGTCAAAATTAATAATTTCTTTCTATATTTTTTAAACTTGAAATATCCTTTATAATATGATGGATATTTCACAAGTTTGTAGATAAGTCTATGTATAAAGTCTTTATTCCATTTTTCATTAATATTTAACAATGATTTTGCATAATTAGGAAATTTTTCAAAACTATTAACATAATCTATTATCTCACACTTATATCCAAGATTTTCAAAAAATTTTTGTGTAGCATAAGCTTGTAAAATTGAACCATGATTAATTATTGAATGTCTAGTAATAACGTATATTTTCATAAAAACCTCTTATAATTTTATAATAATTTTTTTATAAAAACTATTCAAATCAACTTTAGAAAAATTTTTTTTCCAAGTCAACTTAAAAAGTTTAGTGTCACAAGATATCTTTTTCCAATACTCATAATCGAAAATCTTAAATAATACAGGTTCTAAATTATCACAATTAGGATTATTACTTTCTATTCTATCAAATGCATTTTTTATTCTAATATCGTGTTTTTGAGCTAACACAACCATATAATCAACTAATAAATAATCAATCAATAAATTATTAATTTCCCAATAATGGAGAAAAAAATCTCTCATTACATTAAACATCCACCTATTTTCATAACTACAATATAATGAATAGCCTGCAAACATACCACCTGCCACAGAACAATGCAAATAACCCGGCCTTTTAATTGACCATATATCATTTTCAAAATACTTAGATAAATCTCCAATTGCAAAAAATGTAGAATCAAGCCACATTCCTCCATGCTTAGCTAATAATGAAAACCTTAATAAATCAGACAAATTTGTTTTTGAAATAATTCCTTCTTTTACTTTTTTTAAAATCCAATCTGGAAAAGTAATATAATTTTTATAATTTTCTTCCGTTAATATCACAACATGGTGCGTACCTGAATTCTTTTTTATTGAATCTACACACGCCTTAACAATTTCTGGAGATTTATCTATCCCTTGCCACCAACAAATCCAGATATTATTAGAATATTCAGGATTTCCATCGGGAATATTTTCATTAAAATTATAATTGGATAAATACTCGCCAAATGTTTTTTCAAAATATTCAATCATAGTATCATGTTTCTTTAAAAGTATTTTTTTAGCTTTTGGAGTTTCGTGATATCCATTTTTTACCATTTTTTGAATTTCATATTTTCCTTTAAAAGTATTTATTGCTTTAGAAAAAGAAGTAACCTTAGCAATTTTAAAAGTAGCTTTTATTTCTTCAGTTATACGCTTTATTTTTCTTTTAAAACCCATAAATTACTCCTTATTTTTTATAAATATCAATTGTATTTTTTACAACATCATCCCAAGAATACTTAATAAAAAATTCATTATGTGTTGTTAACTTCATACTAATAATTTCTTTTAATTTATTTGATAATTCATTAATATTTGATTTTTCAAATGTAAATGATTTATCATTAATTACTTGCATATTTTCATCTATATTTGATACTAAACATATATTACCATATGCTTGAGCTTCTAGTAATGACATTGGCATACCCTCAACATCTGATGGTAGTACATATAAATAAGCATTACTATATAATTCATCTAGCAATTGACCTTGAACAAAACCTGTTAAAATGATAGATGAATCATCTTTTACCATATTTTTTATTTGTTCATAATAATCAGATGAATGAGAAGAACCACCAGCAATAACTAGTTTCTTTCCATTTTTTTCTACGTTTGTAAGTCTTTTCCATGCCTCAACTAAATAATGAATTCCTTTTTCTGGAACCATTCTAGCTAATGATAAAATATAATCATCTTTCTTTAAATTCCATTTATTTAATATTAATTCAGGTTCATGTAAATTCGGTTTTGATACTCCATTAGGAATAAATATTGTATCTCTATTATATTTTTCTTTAAAATAGTTTCTTACATTCTCACTCAAAACAATAATTTCATCTGCATTTTTAACAGCTTGTTTTTCACCACGAAGGATGATTTTAGAACCAAATCCACCCCATTTACCTCTTTGCCAATCAAGACCATGAATTGTAACTATAACTTTAGGAATTTTATTTCTTTTTTTAGTTCCAAATTTTCCAAACATATATAAGAAATTACAAGGACCTTCAGCATGAAAATGAATTACATCAAATTCACCCTTTTTTGCTTCTTTAATTGCTTTTTTAGTAGCAAAATATGAATATACAATTGCATCTAAAGATTTTTTATCAATGGTAAAAATATCTTTAAGTTTAATTCCTTTATATTCTAATTTTGATGGATTATTTTTTCTTTTACGATTATATAAAGTTACCTCATGACCTTCTTTTACCATTCTAGAAGCTAACTCCTCAACAACGATTTCAATACCACCATCGCGTGAGGGAACAGTTTTGTGACCAATCATACAAATTTTCATAGTCTATTCCCCCGAATGATCAAATAAAACCATCCATGCACCTTTCAATATAATCTTTAAATCTAACCATAATGATCTAGTCTCAATATATTTCAAATCTAATTTAACCCAATCATCAAACTTAATATCATTTCTATTATGTTTAATCTGCCATAAACAAAGAAGTCCACCTTTAACTAGAAATCTTTGTTTCTGATAATTAGTATATTTATCAACCTCACTAGGAATAGGACTTCTAGGTCCTATTATTGACATATTTCCAACAAATATATCCCATATTTGTGGAAGCTCATCTAAACTAGTTTTTCTAATAAATTTACCAAATTTAGTAATTCTTGGATCATCTTTCAATTTGAAAGCTGGCTCATCAGCCTCATTAATTCCATATTCAACTAATTGAGCTTTCATAGCTTCAGCTCCTGGACACATAGATCTAATTTTATGAAAATTAAATACCTTTCCATCTTTACCAATACGTTTAGATGTATATAAAGCTCCTTTAACTGTAGGATCTTTTACTCCATTTGGATCTTTAACTAACTTACAATTATATCTCTTACCATTTTTAGATAGATATTTACCTTTTTCATTTTCAGTGATTTCAAGCTTATAAGATTTAACGCCTATATCTTCACACTCTTTTATAATCATAAGTAAAAGTATAAACCAACCAAATAGTAATAATGATGTTAAGGATAATACAATATCAAAGAATCTTTTAAAGAATTGATATACATATTTTTCTTTATAATTGATTGTTATTGCCCCATAAAAATCTAGCTTTTCTTTATTCACTAACATCAAACCTTTCTTGATATAATTCTTTATTTAACTCCTCACAAATAAGTAGTTAAACATCTGTTTAATCTTCAAATCTAGATAACAATATAATTATATGAATATATATTGTTAAATGAATACTATTTTTAAAGATTAACTAATATTTTAAATGAGCTTTTTTTATTTAAACATCATTATAATAAAATAATAGGTAAATATAGTGCATATATTTACCTCCCTCACAAAAAATACCACATTGCTGAATTAATCATCAACCTAGTTGAATTATATACCAAATATGTTAAAATTACAATATTTTAAGGGAAAATCCGTTGGAAAAGTACATATTTTTTTATAAAATTACATTTTTTCACATATTTTACTTAAAAATTAAAGAATAATTTTAACAAATTAGATATTAAAATAAAGTAAATATAGCTAATTTTTGTTTTTTAAAAAACACATCAATAATATCACTATAAAATTAATTTATTAAGAATTTTCATCAATTTATTAATTATTTTTTTAAAAATTAACATCTACTTTCTTATTTTAAAATTAAAATTTAATTGAAATTATTAATTAAATTTTAACAAATTATAACATAAAAAAATCATATAATATACAATTTTCATAAAAAATTGACATTATATGATATTATAACGTTTTCATTATATTTTATTTATAATATTTCCATTTTTAAATATAGATTTATGAGGTATACAACCTCTAACACAAGATACAGGATAAATATTACTATTCTTTCCTATAACTGTACCAGGATTTAAAACTGAATTACAACCAACTTCAACTTCATCTCCTAAGAATGCTCCTACCTTCTTTAGTGATGTTTCTATATTATTACCTTCATTATGAATTACAACTAATGTTTTATCAGATTTAACATTAGATGTAATTGAACCAGCTCCCATATGAGATTTATATCCCAATATAGAATCTCCTACATAATTGTAGTGAGGAGTTTGGACATTATCAAAAAGAATTACATTTTTAAGTTCTACTGAATTTCCTACTACACAATTATTTCCTACTAAGGCACTACCTCTAATAAAGGCACAATGTCTAATCTCTGTATTAGCACCTATAATGCAAGGTTCACCTAAATATGCAGAAGGATTTATTTTAGCTGTATTATGTACCCATACATTTTTAGATATTTCTTTATATTCAGTTTTATCTAAATTATTACCTAATTCTATAATTAATTCTTTTATACCTTTTAAGGCTTCCCAAGGATATGTAAATTTATTTAAATAATCACTTGCTAGAGTATGTTCTAAAGAATATAAATCTTTAATTGTAAGTTCCATAATATCACCAATTAAAATTCAATTTTTAAATCTTTTAATAAAGGATGCTTTTTATCTTTTTCAGATAATAATATTTCTTTAACATATGGCCAATCAATACCTACATCTTTATCATTCCACATAATTCCACCCTCATCCTCAGGATGATATAATTCATCACATTTATAACAGAATGTTGCAGTTTCACTTAATACTACAAACCCATGGGCAAAACCACGCGGTATCATAAATTGATTCCCTTTTTCAGCTGATAATACTACACCTTCCCATTTTCCATATGTAGGACTATTTTTTCTTAAATCAACACATACATCAAAAACTTCACCCTCAATACAACGAACTAATTTAGCTTGAGGATATGTTTTTTGAAAATGTAAGCCTCTTAATACACCGGCCTTTGATTTAGATTGATTATCCTGTACAAAATTATAATCTAAGCCAGCCTTCTTAAAATCTGATTCTTTATATGTTTCCATAAAATAACCACGATTATCACCATATTTCTTTGGTTCAATAATATAAACATCTTTTATTGATGTTTCAATAAAATTAAAATTACCTATTTCTATACTCATATTAACCTCTTAAATTGATTTAATTATATTAACTAATTCATTAGAATATCTTTCAACTAAATCATTTGATTTAGTCATAACAGATACTCTAATTAAATCTTCTGTACCAGATGGTCTAACAATGATTTTACAATCATTATTTAATTCTTTTTTTATATCTTCAATTCTATTAAATAAATCTTTATTATTTAATACCTTATTCTTATCATTAACCTTAATATTAACCATTTTATCAGCGTACATTTTAACATCCTTAAACCAATCATTAATTGATGTTTTTGTATCTATTAACAAATTAATAACAAGTAAAGCATTTAAAACTCCATCACCAGTATGTAATACCTCAGGGACAATAATATGACCAGAATTTTCTCCACCAATAGATAAATTCTCATCAATTAAAGCTCTAATGACATATTTATCACCTACAGGAGTTTCTACTACCTTTATACCATCAGAAGACAATTTATGTAATAAGCCTAAATTAGACATGATTGATAAAACAATAGTATCTTTATTTAATTTATTCTTTGATTTAAGATATTTACTAATTAAATAAACTAACATATCACCATCAACTATATTACCATATTCATCTACACATAAAACTCTATCGCCATCACCATCAAACGCGAATCCTAAATCACATTTATTTTCAACTACAGTTTTCTTTAATAAATCAAGATGAGTAGAACCACAATTATTATTTATATTATATCCATCTGGATTATTCGCAACCACAATTAAATTATCTGTAACTTTAGAAAAAATAATTGGGGCAGTTTTATATGTTGCTCCATTAGCACAATCTATTGCGATTTTTAAATTTGTTTTAATAATATGCTTTTCAATAAAATCTAAATATATATTAATAGCATTTGATTCATCAATATATCTTCCTAATTCACCATTATAAAAAATAGGATTATCCATTAATTCTTCTATTCTAGTTTCTTCTAAATCAGTTAATTTATATCCTTTATTTAATAGTTTAATACCATTATCAGTATAAGGATTATGACTTGCTGTAATCATTACACCTGTATATCCCATTACCTTTGAGTAATAAATTAAAGCTGGAGTGGGAATAACACCTATAAAATGAACATTCATTCCATGCGATAATGCACCAGAGGCAATGGCACTAGTTAGCATATCCTTTGATATTCTAGTATCAGTTGCAATAACAACATCCTTATTCCCTAAAGAATCTAATGCTGCTCCCATTTTAGATATAATATCTACAGTCAATTTAACATTAGGTATACCACGCATACCATCTGTTCCGAAATATTTTCCCATAAAGCACTCCTTTTTTAGTTATTTCAAACCAACATAAATTCTTATATTGTTGAAAAATAGATTATTATTTAAAACAAATAAAACATTTTTTAATATATTTTTTTATATTATTTTCTGTCTCCATAATTCTTCTCCATAAATCTCATATATTCACCTGATAATATATGATTAATCCAATCCTGATGTTCTAAATTCCACTTAATTGTAGGTCCTATACCAGTTTCAAATGTATATTTAGGCTTCCATCCTAATTCAGTCATTAGCTTTGTCGGGTCCATTGCATATCTTAAATCATGGCCAGCTCTATCTTTTACATAAGTAATTAAAGATTCAGGCTTACCTAATTCTTTTAATATAACCCTTACAACCTCAAGATTAGTTCTTTCATTATGGCCACCTACATTATATACTTCACCATCGCGACCTTTTCTTACAATTAGGTCAATTGCTGTACAATGATCATATACATGTAACCAGTCTCTAACATTAGCGCCATTTCCATAAATTGGAAGTGGCTCATCAGCTAATGCTTTTTTTATAATTAAAGGAATTAACTTTTCAGGGAAATGATATGGACCATAATTATTAGAACATCTAGAAATTGTTATAGGTAATCCAAATGTTCTATGATATGCTTGTACTAACAAATCAGCCGAAGCTTTTGATGCACTATAAGGACTTGATGTATGAATTGGAGTATTTTCTGTAAAGAATAAATCAGGTCTATCTAATGGTAAATCTCCATATACCTCATCTGTAGATACCTGATGGTATCTTTTAATACCATATTTTCTACATGCATCCATTAATGTTTGAGTACCGATAATATTTGTCTCTAGGAAAATACCAGGATTCTCTATTGATCTATCAACATGTGATTCAGCTGCAAAATTTACAACATAATCAAAATGCTCTTCCTCAAATAATTTAAATACTTTATCTCTATTACAAATATTTTCATGAACAAACTTAAAATTAGGTTTATTCATAATTGGTTCTAATGTTTCTAGATTACCTGCATATGTTAATGCATCAATGCATACAAATTCATCATTAGGATAGGCATTAACCATATAGTGACAGAAATTACCACCAATAAATCCTGCACCACCTGTAATTAAAAATTTAGCCATATTACATAATCTCCTTTAAATATCTATTTAAGGCATCCTTCCAATCTGGAAGTCTATTAAATCCAGCTTCATCGAGTGAAGTCTTACTCATTCGAGAATTAAGAGGTCTATCTGCTTGAGCTGGGACTAATTTTTTATATTCTAAAGTTGTAACATAATTAACATGAACATTTTTATTAGTTTGTTTAAATATCTCTTCTGCAAATTCTGCCCATGAAATATATCCCTCATTTGTAGCGTGATATATTCCATATTTTTCAGTTTCAATCATATCACATAATAATTTAGATAAATCATATGTATATGTTACTGAACCAATTTGGTTACATACTACATTAAGCTCTTTTTTCCCCATATCAGCAAGCTTTAACATCGTTTTAACAAAATTATTACCATTTTTACCAAATACCCAAGATATTCTTACAATGAAATATTTATCTAGTGCATTTTTGACAAAATCCTCACCTTGAGATTTTGTTTTACCATAAATAGATAAACCTTCCTTTGGGTCATCTATCTCAAATGGTTTATCACCTAAACCATTAAATACATAATCAGTAGAAATATATACCATTTTAGCATCTACTTCTTTACAAGCCTCTGCAATATATTTAGGTCCAAGTGAATTAACTTCATATACCTTATCAGGCATTTGTTCTGCCTTATCAACCTGAGTCCAAGCCGCATTATGCATAACAATAGCTGGCTTATATTCATTTATATATTTATGAACAGCTTCTTCATTAGTAATATCTAAATCATCTATATCTATACCCTTTACATTAGTATAGCCTCTTTCATTTAATTCTCTAACACAATCATATCCAAGTTGTCCCTTTACACCAGTAACTAAAATTTTCATATCCTTTGACATATAATTTAATACCTAATCTTTCCATTAGCTACATTTATTAAATGCTTACCATAATTATTCTTTTTCATTGGTTCAGCCTCAGCTAATAATTGTTCTTTTGTAATCCAACCATTATTAAAAGCTATTTCTTCAATACAAGATACCATTAATCCCTGATGCTCTTCAATCATTTTAACAAACGCAGTTGCGTCCGCTAAAGACTCATGAGTACCAGTATCAAGCCATGTAAAGCCTCTACCAAAAGTAATAACATCTAATAAATCCTTATCTAAATACATTTGATTTAAAGTAGTAATTTCAAGCTCACCTCTAGGAGATGGTTTAACATCTTTTGCTTTTTGTGAAACTCCCTTCGGATAGAAATATAGTCCTACAACAGCGTAATTAGATTTTTCTTCTCCAACTTTTGGCTTTTCAATAATAGAAATAGCCTTTCCATTAGGATCAAATTCTACAACACCAAAACGATTTGGATCTGGTACATAATATCCAAAAACTGTTGCTCTACCGTTATTAGCATTTTCTACTGCATTATGTAATGCTTTTTTAAATCCATTACCATAGAATATATTGTCACCTAAAACCATACAACAATCATCATCGCCAATAAATTCTTCACCCAAAATAAAAGCTTGAGCTAATCCATCTGGAGATGGTTGAACTATATATGATAAATTAATTCCAAATCTAGATCCATCACCTAAAAGATGTTCAAATCTCGGAGTATCCTCTGGTGTAGAAATAATTAAAATATCTTTTATCCCTGCAAGCATTAATGTTGATAATGGATAATAAATCATTGGTTTATCATATATTGGTAACAATTGCTTTGATGTTACCATTGTTAATGGATATAAACGAGTTCCACTTCCTCCTGCTAAAACTATTCCTTTCATTTTACATTCATCCCTTTAAATGTTGTAGTGTCAAAAGTTTACATATAATAAACTTAATTTTTTTAGCATTTTCATCAATACAAAAATTTAAAGTAATTATAACATAAACTATTTATTTTAAAAAGATTATATTATTAAGTTTTAATTTAATAACCATTTGTTAATCTTTTCAACTGAAACAGATAATAAGATATAATCATTAAATTATACATGTTAACCAAAAATACAAATATAAGTAATATATTTGTATAACAATTCATATTCAAAAAAATAAATTTCTTAAAAAACATAAACTTTTAATAATATTTTTAATAGAAATAAAATATTTTATGAATATTATTTATTCTAAAGTCTTTAAAAATTGAAAAGCTGATATTATTGTATCATCCATATCATAATACTTATATCCACCTAGTCTACCACCAAAATAAACATTTGATTTTGAAGCTAATTCTTTATATTTTAAATATAAATTATTATTAATATCATTATTAACTGGATAATAAGGCTCATCACCTAATTTCCATGTAGTTGAATATTCCTTTGAAATAACAGTTTTAGGAGATGTAGTATCAAATTCAAAATGCTTATGCTCAATTATACGAGTATATGGTATTTCATACTCTGTATAATTGACTACAGCATTTCCTTGATAATTATTACACTCTAAAACATCAGTTTCAAATCTAACTGTTCTATATTCAAGTGGACCATAACAATAATTAAAATATTCATCAATTTGACCTGTATAAATAATATTTTTAGAAATAGATTCTAATTTCTCTCTATTTCTAAAAAAATCACAATTTAATCTAATATCAATACCTTTAAGCATCTTCTCTATTATCTTTGTATATCCACCAATAGGAATACCTTGATATCTATCATTAAAATAATTATTATCAAAAGTAAACCTAACAGGTAATCTTTTGATAATAAAAGAAGGCAATTCATTACAAGGTCTACCCCACTGCTTTGCGGTATACCCCTTTATTAGCTTTTCATAAATTGTAGGTCCTACTAAATTAATAGCTTGTTCTTCTAAATTCTTAGGATTTTCTACATTATATGCTTTCTTTTCTTCTTCAATTCTTCTTTTAGCATCCTTAGGTGTGAATACATCACTCCAAAGCTTTGTAAAAGTATTCATATTGAATGGTAGGTTATAACATTCATTTTTGTATCTCGCAATTGGTGAATTTATATAATTATTAAATTCAGCAAATTGGTTAATATAATCCCAAACCCATTTTTCACTAGTATGAAAAATATGAGCTCCGTATTTATGAACATTTATTCCCTCAATATTTTCAGTATAAATATTTCCTGCAATATGATTTCTTTTATCTATTACTAATACTTTATATCCTTTTTTATTTAGTTCATAGGCACAAACTGCACCATATAAACCAGCACCTACAATTAAATAATCATACATAATAAATATTGTTATTATTTAATAATAACTTCTCCTTCTTTATCTTTTTATAATAGCTATATATTTTTTAATACTTGATAATATTAATTCTTCCTTTAAAATTAATAAAGCTATGAAATAGCTTACTAATCCTAATAAAATAATTAATAATGTGTTTATTATTGATGATGGTAATAATGTTTGAACATAAAAACATATTCCAAACATAAATAAACCTGAAATTAAATATTTCCATGAAGAAAAAATAATTTTCTTCATATTAATTTCTTTTCTAATCATAAATCCCATTATTAATGTAACACATAATTCACCAATAATAGAAGCAATTGCGGCTCCATATGACCATAATATAGGAATAAAAACAAAATTCAAAGATAAATTAATTAACGCACCAGCTACCAACGCAAATGTAAACATTTTATCATGACCTGTAGGTACCATATATTGTAAACCAAATATATTTGAAAAACCTACAATTAATATTAATGGAGAAAATATCATTAATAATATAATACATTTATCATAACCTTCTCCAAAATACCATGGAACAAAATTTTGAGAAACCGCAATGAATCCAAATACCATTGGGATTGCGATTAAAAAGGCAACCTTTGAGGTTGTATAGATATTTTTCTTCAAATTATCAATATTGCCTTTCGCAAATTCATTTGAGTTTCTAGGAATCATTACAGTACCTAGCGAGGTAATAACTGTCATTGCCATTTTAATTAATTTTTCTGATTGCTCATAATAGCCATTTTCTAAATCTGAATATTTTTTTATTACTTCTACTCCATTTATAGTAACAACATATGTATCTTTAATTAATAATCCAACTAGAGTTTTATCTAATACAGTATATATTGTTGTTGCGATAGTAGGTATAAATAATCTAATTGTTCCTTTTAAATGACGTAATGGTTTTAATTCATTAAATTTAACTTTAGTTAAATATTTATGAATACCAATCCATAACGCCAAATTAGAAAAAATCACTAATAAAGAATTAATTAAAGCATATATCCATAAATCATTAACAGTTTTAACAAAAATAAAGATTGAAATTATTGATAATAATTTGATTATAACACTTGTTGAAACAAGTTTAAGAAAATTCTCATTTCCTTGAAAATAAAATGCAATATCAAATGCTATAGCGATTATATTCATATTAAATATCAACATTAAATTTGTATAATCGCCATAAACATTTAACAAACATAATATAACATTAACAATAAGAGAAAATAAAACTGGAATTAATCTACAAATATTAATTTCCCAAAACAATTTAGACATACGCATTTTATCATTTTGGGCTTTCGCAATTTCTCTTTGAGCGTAATATCCAAAGCCTAAAGCTCCAACTATTGTAAAATATGTAATTAGAGAATAAGAAAAGCTATATTTTCCTACTCCTGAAGGTTCTAATACTCTAGAAACATAAGGAGTTACAATTAAAGGTACAATTAATAAAAATACTTGATAAATTACATTATATAAATAATTTAATTTAATTTTTTTATTTTCATTCATATTATTTACCAATTTCTTCTTCAATTTCTTTTAATACTCTAATTGTATTTTCTCCATTAATTATAATGTTCTGAAGTACTTTAACATTTTCTTTTTGAATCTTATAATCTTCTATAGTTAAATTATCTAAAATATCATTAATATCTTTTAAAGATTTAATTGTAAACCCAACATTATATTTCTTTATATATTCAGCAATTGCTGAATTCTCCCACGCAAATACCGGAATTCCAGAGGCCATATATAAAGAGAATTTATGAGGATTATTATATTTAGTATATTCTCCTAATTTACCAGATACAGTATCAATATCTAAGCTATCCCAAATTAAACCATATGATGAATTTAATTTATAAGGGACTATATCAGGAGAATAATTTCCTTTATATTCAATGTTAATTGAATTATAAGGAGTGAAATGAGGACCAAATAAATTAAATTTATATTTAAATAATCCATCACACTTTCCTAAAAAATTACCTTTATCCAAATTACCGGCATAACAAATACTCTTATCAAATATAAAATTATCTACTGGTTTATCTAATAAATAATCAAAACAACCTAATACCTTTAATTTTGATGATGATATTCCATCATCAATTAGTCTTTCTTTCATTTTATCATTATGACATACAATTATTTTAGCACAATTTAATAATGAAATCTCTTCATCAAGAGTCATTAAATCACTTCTCATATAGGCAACATCATGAACAAATAAAATAATATTATTCTTCTTTGACATTTTCTTAATCTTAGGAATTAATATTTTACCTCTAGTAATGGGATATTGGAAAATAATAGTTTCATTTTTAAGTTTATTTAATTTCATTAACATAAACTTAGAAATTAAATACCCCTTTAAATAATAAAATATACTTGAAGTTTGTCTAGAAACTAATTTAGGACCAACCTTTTTGTATCCTCTTGATACAAAAATATTTTCTAAATCATTTCTGGCTTTAGTACCTGCAGTATTACCATAAAACAATTTCTCAGAAACATAATAAATTTCTTTCTTTGGCATAAGGGATACCTCCTTTACAAACTTGTGTTATTATCAATAAAAGTACTATTATTTCAATTAAATTAGATACTCCATAAAAACAATTAAAGAATGAATAAAACAAGGTTGATAAAAAGAAACTAAAAATAATTAATAAACTTTGTTTTTTTCTAATCAAAAAATTATAGTATAAGAAATAGGCAATTATCGCAATTGCGATAACACATATTAACATAAAATAAATATTAGTTTCAAAATAAATCGCACCAAAAAGAGTATAAACATTAGTTTCTGTATAATTACTATTAATCTCAACGGAAATGAATCTAGAAATTGGAGAAATGAAATTTCTATTTCCACATAAAAGTCTAAATACATTTATGATTGGAGCAAATACAATTCCATAACCAATATTATCTGTTGGAGGGAAATATTCAGTTAATACCTTTGAAAAAGAATAAAAACTTCCAACTAAATAATAATAGAAATGATCAAATAAGAATTTATAATTAATATCTAATATTGAAGTGCCTGCAATAATAAATCTTAAAAAATATGTCATTATAAAGAATGAGGCAATAACTATTAATAATATAAACATTTTCTTCATAGAAAATGATTTATAATATTGTACAGCAAATATAATTAATAATGTCATTGCATACATTAACATTAAATATTTTGCATTTCCTAATGCTAAAAAGATAATCCAAAATAAACAAACTATTTTTGTATAATAAAATTTCTTAAATGAAAAAATTATTAGTAATAAAGCAGTAATAACATTAACTAAATGTCCTTGAATACCGGATGAAAAGAAATTTTTAAAATCAACAGTTGATATTATATGAAATCCATATTTTATAAAGTAAATAATAGCTATAATAACAAAAGATATATATACTAAAGAAATTAATATTTTTTCTTTTTCTAAATCATATATTACTCCATGAAAAATACTCTTTCTTTTTCTTATAATATCCTTATCATTCTTTTTACAAATTATCTCTTTTTCTTTTAAATATGGATATTTTTTTTCAAAATTAAATTTTAATAAAATACCAATAATGATAAATAAAGAAAATATTAATATACTAACTAGAGGAACCATATATGACATTTTATATGCTTTATTGAAATCAATCAAATCGTATATTGAAACAAACAGCATAATTATAGAATATGGTATCGCAATACAAAAAAGTGGTGTAAAATAAATATTTTTTATACTTTCTTTTTTGTAAAAATATATATTTAATACAAGGCATAAAACTGATAATGTAAATGCCATTATATCCCTCCTTTTATTTTATTTTAAAATTTTAGAATAAATGTTTAACATATTTGTTACACTTTCATTCCAATCATATTTTTCTTTAACAGAAATATAAGCATTATATCCTATATCCTTAATTATTTTTGGATTTTGAATTAGCTCATAAAGCTTATCAGCTATTTCTTCTGGATGATCTCTTTTTACGATAAATCCATCATGATTATTTTCAATCACTTCAGTAAACCCTTTCGCATCTGTTGCGATAACTACTAGTCCCGCTGCCATAGCCTCAATTGCGGAAACCCCGAAGCTTTCACTTCTTGAACCTAAAATGAAGGCGTTATATTGAGTTAAAACATCTCCGAGCTTATTATTTTCAATATATCCCATTAATCTAATATTATCATTCATATTAAGTGATGAAATAAGTTCATTTAAAGAGTCATGTAAATCACCCTTTCCATAAATATCATACTTAATATTTATATTAATATTATTATCTTTTAATTTATTAATTAATAAAGCTACTGCTTTTATTAATACATCAATTCCATATACTTCTTCTAATGTTTTAACTGTACAAATTTTAAATGTATTATCTTTTATTTCATGTTCATGATATTTTATTTTGTTTAAATCAATTCCAAATGGAGTAATATACATATCTTTATTAACATATAATTTGGCCTCATTTGCCATACAATGGCTAGTAGATGCAATATGAGGGGCATATTTTAAATTTTTAGTTAATATATATTTATTAAATTTATTAATTTTAGGATATAAGAAAATATCACTACCCCATAAATTGAGTAAATAATTATTAATTTTTGATATTCTTGCAAGTGTTCCATAGCCACTTGCATAATGAACATTAACAATATCAGGTTTAATTGTTTTTATTATTTTTCTTAACTGATTTCGATTTAGATAATAACCAAGCCCTGAAGAATATTTTAAATAAATTTTTGTAATATTAGAGTTGAATTTGTTATTAGCTTCCTTGTGGTCCGAACAAGAAACTACATAAACATCATTTCCTCTTTCAGATATAGCATTGGCCCATCTGACAGTATGAACATTATTCGCAGCTGACAATAACATAACTCTCATACTATTCACCTATTTTTTTCTCATATTTCTTCTTTTTTAGTATTCCGTAGAACATATTCCATGATGCATACCAAAAAGCTAATATAGGATTTTTTTCATCACATAGATGAAATAAATCATAATGACTTTTTAGCTTTTTTCTTAATTTATCATGAGAAATAGATTTTTTTCTAATTCTATAGTCTGCTAAATTTTCTTCTAATAAATAACATGTATCAGTTTTACACAATATTAAAAGTATTGCATAATCATTGTTCTTTTTTATATCCTTTATTTGAACAACTCCATGCTTTTTAGCACTATACATAAATGTTAGACATCCAGGATAGCCATAATTATACATTTTTCTTTTTGTAACCTTTTTAGGTCCTGATACATAAATATTTAATTTCTTTGATTCTTCATCAATTTTTTCATATTCATGATATGAAAATGTATAACCATTTTCATTCATAAAATTAATTTGATGTAGAAGCTTATTAGGCTTCCATAAATCATCAGAGTCTAAGAAGGCAATCCACTCACCTTTAGCCTCTCTTAAGGCTCTATTACGAGTTAGGGCTGCTCCACTATTCTTTTCATTTTTTATAAAAATAATTCTATCATCATTAAAGGATTTAACTATTTCCTCAGTATTATCAGTTGAACAATCATCAACTATAATTAATTCCCAATTCTTATATGTTTGATTAATTACCGACTCAATGGATTCAGCTATCCATTTAGCTGTATTCCATGATGGCATAATTATTGAAACTAATCCTCTAATCATATATCCTCCTTTAAAAAATTGCTAAAACAGTCATAATAATTACCTTAATATCATGAAACATTCCTTCTTTTGTTAATTCTTCTAGGTTATATTTCATTTTTTCAGGTAATACATTTTCAATATAGACTTTATCTACATCTTTAGCATTATCTATTAATTCATTTTCATCTTTAAATTTAACACTTGCTAAGCTAGTTATACCAGCAGGTAATAATAATGTAGCTAGCATTTCATTTGAATAGTTATTTACATATTTTTCAACTTCTGGTCTAGTACCAACAAAAGTCATTGTGCCAATGAAGACATCAATTAATTGTGATAATTCATCAAGCTTACATTTTCTGATGACTTTTCCGATTCTTGTTACTCTTGTATCATTTTTTACTGTAACTAAGCTTCCTTTATCAGCACCAACAGTCATACTTCTAAATTTATGAATTCTAAAATTTTTTCCATATTGAGTAATTCTAACCTGCCTATAAAAAACAGGTCCTTTACTATCAATTTTAATTAATATTGCTAAAATTAAGAAAAGAGGAGAAAGTAATATTAAGAATATTCCTGATATTACAATATCAAATACTCTTTTCCAAAACAAATTCCAATTTCTTTTTCTTAATTTTTCCCAATATGGTTTTACTTCATCAAGTTGTAAGTTTTTTGGAAGTTTATCCCATTTACATATTAACATAATCTTTTAATATATCCTTATAACATTCAATAATATAATCTACTTCATCATCTGTTAATGTCGTATATAAAGGAAGAGTAATTTCATTTAAATAATGATTATAAGCATTTGGATAATTATTAATATCAAATCCTAAATTCTTATACGCAGTATGCATAGGAAGAGGCTTATAATGTACATTACAAGAAATTCCTCTTTCTGCCATTTTAATAATTATTTCTCTTCTTTCATTATCAGAAATAGGATTTCCATTTTTCTTAAATACTCTACTAATATATAAATGACCTGATGAAGTATGTCTTTCATTATAATGATCTAATCCTATAACACCTAAATCTTTAAAAGCATTATTGTATTTTTCAATAATGTTTTTTCTTTTTAATAACATCTCAGGATATCTTTCAAATTGAACAAGTCCTATTGCGGCAACAACATCAGTCATATTACATTTATACCAAGTACCAATAATATCATATTCCCACTGACCAGGTTGATTTTTCTTTAATGCATCTTTTGATTGGCCATGTAAAGAAAATAATTGAAGCTTATGATAAATTTCTTCATCATCAATTCCCTCAATATGCTTCCAGGTTAAAGCTCCACCCTCAGCTGTTGTGAAATTTTTTACAGCATGAAAGCTAAATGAAGAAAAATCAGCAATATTACCACACATAACATTTCCGATTCTTCCTCCAAATGAGTGTGCTGTATCTGCCATTATAGCTATTCTACCAATAGATGCTTGAATCTTATTATTTGGTTTAAATAGATTTTTCTTTCTATTTACTATTTCAAATAATCTATCATAATCACAAGGTACTCCACCTAAATCTACAGGAATAATTGCTTTTGTTTTTTCTGTAATAGCTTCCTCAACTAAATTATAATCCATCTCAAATGAATCCTTCATTGAGTCAATCATTACAATTTTAGCCCCAACATGTGCAATTACTGAGGCAGAAGCTGTATATGTGTAGGCAGGGACAATTACTTCATCCCCCTCACCAATTCCTAGTAAATGAAGAGCCATTTCCTGGCATGCTGTTTGGGAATTTAGGCAAACACATCTAGGTGTTTCTTTTTCTAATCCTACTCCTACATAATTTGCAATTAATTTTTCTAATTTTTTAGTTCTAGGTCCTGTTGTAATCCAACCGGATCTTAAAGCATTACCTACTTCCTCAATTTCACGTTCTGTAATATCAGGAGGTGAAAATGGTATATTCATTTTCTTTAATTTATTATCACTCATAAGAAAACTCCTTTACTTTACTTCTTTTCCATCAAAGTTTTTATTTGCTTCTTCTTTTTCTATAAAAGTAGGAACTACACTTTTAATGATATTTCTCATATTTGAATCATCACCAATTTCAATTCCTTCTTTTAGTTTAGTAAGCATATCTTCTACTAAAGATAAAGACATTGGTTTATCTCTTTCAATAAATATCATTGAATTATCTGTTTTATCTAATTCCTCAGTTTTAACTAATAATTCTTCATATAATTTTTCACCAGGTCTTAAACCTGTTTCAATTATCTTTATATCCTTATCAGGTTCATAACCTGATAATCTAATTAAATTTTTAGCTAAATCATAAATTTTTACAGGTTCACCCATATCAAGAACAAATAATTCACCATTTTTAGCCATAGATGCTGATTGTAAAACTAATTGAGATGCCTCGGGAATAGTCATAAAGTATCTAATAATTCTATAATCAGTTAATGTAACTGGACCACCATTTTCAATTTGACGCTTAAAAAGTGGTATAACAGATCCAGCACTACCTAAAACATTACCAAAACGAGTAGCACTAAAGGTAGTATGTTGTTCTTTTGTTGAATGAGATTGAACAATCATTTCACAAATACGCTTTGTCGCACCCATAACAGAGGTTGGGTTTACAGCTTTATCTGTTGAAACCATATGAACTCTATCAACTTTATATTTTTCAGCAAGTAATACTGTATTTAAAGTACCAAATACATTATTTTCGACTGCTTCAATAATATTATGCTCCATTAACGGTACATGTTTATGAGCTGCAGCCATAACAACTATATTAGGTCTATATTTTTTAAATATTCTTTCTAAAGCTGGTTTATTAGTTATAGAAAGTATTTCAACCTGAAGGTTAAAATCTTTTCCGTATTTCATTTTTAATTCCTGTTGTATCTCATATGCACAATTCTCATAAATATCTAAAATAATGATTTGTTTTGGATTCATTTTAGCAACCTGTCTACATAATTCAGACCCAATTGAGCCTCCTCCACCAGTCACTAAAACAACTTTATCTTTATAAAATTGATATGTATGATCATCAATAACATCAAGTGGCTTTCTACCTAATAAATCGGCAATTTCAACCTTACGTATTGTTGATGTAATATCAGATTGTAAAAGCTTTGTTTTATCAGGAACGATTTCAACTGTAATATCTTTATATTCAATTATATTTGTTATTTCTTTTATTTTATTAATACCTAAAGATGGAACCGCAATAACTATTCTTTTAGCATTTAATTTTTTTACTATATTATTAATTTCACTAATAGGTCCATAAACCCTTACTCCATTAATTAATGTTCCGTGCTTCTCAATTGAATCATCAACAAATCCTACAATCTTATATCCGAATTCTTTTGTTCTACCTAATTCATTTTGAACTAAAGCTCCTGCAGCACCAGCTCCAATGATAACAGTTCTAATTTGAGTTTTTCCCGTATCTATTTTTTCTCTTTTATAAAAATGGGCAAAATAAACAGATAAAGCATATCTAGATATAACAATATAAGCAAATTCCATAAGCATTACACTAATATACATTGATGTCTTATAACCTGTATATTTATTAATATATGGAATAAATGATATAATTAATAAAATATTATCTAATGTAAAAGTTATTATAATTAATCTAGTTAGATTTCTTCTTATAGAATACATCCATAAATAATTATATGTTCCTGATACATATGATACTATTACCTTTATTGTAGAAATAATTAAAACTGAAATAATAAAATGATATGTAATATTTGAAAAATCCATTGTGATTAATAAACATCCTAAAATTGAAAACAAAAAGAATGCTAAATAATCTGCAAGAATTAATGTAATATTATAAATAATTTTTCTATTCATAAAATTCTCCTATTCTACTGTAACAGCTTTAGCTAAATTTTTAGGTTTATCTACATCATTACCCTTTAATACTGCAGTATAATATGCTAAAAGCTGACATACAACAACAGAAACTAATGGAGTTAAATAATGTGCAACATTAGGAAGGATAATATCATCATCAGGATGAGACATACTTTCAAGGGAAATAACATATGTTTTAGCCCCTCGAGATCTAGTCTCAATTAGATTAGACCTAACTATCGCATTTGTACCCTCTTGTGTACATATAGCAATAACTGGGGTATTTTTTTCAATTAAAGCTATCGAACCATGCTTTAATTCACCAGAGCTAAATGCCTCTGTATGTATATATGATATTTCCTTTAATTTTAAAGCAGCCTCAAGAGATGCCCAATAATCAATACCTCTACCGATATAGTAAATATCAGTTGCATTAACAATTTCTTTAGCAATCCCTTTAATAACATCTTTTTCAGATATTATTTTTTCGATAGCTAAAGCTACTCTATTTAGATTATTCTTTAAATTAGTTTCCTTACCAGAAACTGCCTTAGCTAATATAGCACAAGTAACAATTTGAGCTATATAAGCTTTGGTTGAGGCAACAGCCATTTCTTTTCCAGCAAAAATGTTCAAATTGAAATCAGCTAGACCTACCATAGTAGATATTTCAGTATTAGTTATAGCTACTACTGGATACCCTTGCTTTTTGCATTTTTTCATAACCGCAATTGAATCTGCAGTTTCACCACTTTGAGATAAAAAAATAAATAAAGGCTTATCCTTAATTAATGGAGTAGAATAAACAAGCTCACTTGCGATAAAAACCTCACTTGGAATATCACAAAGTTTTTCAAAGAAATACTTTGCCATATATGAAGCATACATAGATGTTCCACAGGCAACAAAATTGATCTTATTTGATTTTCTAATTAAATTTATTAATTTAGAATCAATATTAATTTCCTCATCATCAAAATAATTCAAAATTAAATTCCTGATAACTCCTGGTTGATCATAAATTTCTTTTAACATGTAATGGGAAAAATCACCTTTTGAGATATCATCTTTTGAACAATTTAATTTAAAAATACTTTTTTCTTTTTCCATTCCAATGATATCAAATAATTCAAAAGAATCTTTTTTTACAATACCAAAAGTATGATCTTCTAAAACACAATACTTATCACAAAGACCAATTAAAGGCGCAGTATCTGATGCCATTATCATTCCATCATCACTAATACCGATTAACATCGGTGTTTTGTTTTTAGCAACATAAATTCTATCTAAATTGTCTCTATCTAAAATTAATAATGCGTATGATCCATCTAGTTTGACCATTGTTTTTCTAATTGCAGATTCTACTGTCATTTTTTTATCTAAAACATAATGTTCAATCAAATTAACAATTACTTCACTATCAGTTTCACTATAAAATTTATAATCATTTAATTTCAAATTTTTTAATTTTTTGTAATTTTCTATTACTCCGTTGTGAACTAATACAAATCTACCACTATTAGAAATATGAGGGTGAGAATTAATTTTATTTGGTTCACCATGAGTAGCCCATCTAGTATGACCAATTCCAATATGGGAAATACCATCCATATTGATAATATCTCTTAAATGCTCTACTCTTCCCTTATCTTTAAAAATATTAATGGAATTATCTTTTACTAAGGCAATTCCTGCTGAATCATATCCTCTATATTCAAGATTAGTTAAACCATCTAAAATGATTTTTTGGGCATCATTATTACCAATATATCCAACTATTCCGCACATATAGAATCATCCTTTCTAAAATTATCTGTTCTAACATTAGAGCTATACAAAAACATAATTACTAATAAATAAGTTGTAAAATGTAAATTATAATATGTTACATCAAATAAACCATATAAACCTGCACATAAATAGAACATCAACATTAAGCCAACATACTTTTTTTCTTTAATGACATACAAATATTTATCTAATAAATGAACTAATAAACCTATTATTCCAACAATACCAGACATCCATAATGTATGAATAATAGTCGAATGAGCAAATTGGAAACCTTCCCAATGAAAATGCCAATAACTATTTGATACAATACCAATACCAAATATTGGATTGACATTCCAATGTTCAAAAACATATTTCCAAATCATTGTTCTTCCAGTTAAGTCATTCGTTCCATACAGAAATCTTTCCCAAAAAGCTTCAAAATTACATGGATTTTTAACAAAATATAAAATGATACTAACAATTATAAAAGTTAAAAAGCTTAAATGAAATATTAAATTAACTTTTAATTTTTTAAAATCTTTAATAAAATAATAAACTATCATAATAGCTACAATAACAAAAGTTGTCAAAATAGCACCTCTAGATATTGTTAACAATATCAAAAATAAATTCAAATAAAAGAATATTGTATTGATTAATTTATTCTTTTTAAATGAAAAATAAAGCATAAAGGGAATTGTAAGTTGTAATATAATCGCCACAGTATTCATATTACCTATTCCAATTCCTAAACTCTTTGTTGATAAATAATAATTAAATCCACCTTCAAGATTTAATATTAAGAAAATAATTTCATATCCAATTAATACAATAAAACCTTTAAAATATGTTGCGACATCTTCTAATGTTGATTCATTAGTACATTCAAAATAATTCAATAGTAAAGTTATTATTAAGCCTATACCTAAAATAATAAAAGGCATAAACCATGGATTTGATACTTGAAAATTTGGATCATATTCCTTTACACCAATTCCGGATAGGCTTATACATAGAATAAAAAATAAAGTTGAGGGAGTAAAATGTCCTAAATATAATTTAGGTTTATATTTTATAATGTGAATAATAAAACCTATAATTGTAAAAATAAATAAACCAAACAATAAAGAAATATTATCAAAATTATAAAATCCTTTTTCACAGAATAAAAAGGTCATTATAAATGAACTAACACCATAAAATGTATTTTTATGAATAATTAAATTCACCATAATGAATATTCCATATAAATTCATTCCAATAATATAAATAATAGTTGAAGTCTTATTATCTGTATTTTTATTAACTATTGTATAGATAGTAAATAAAATCATTGATATAAACGTTAATATTATTGTATGTTTTATAATGCTATATTCTTTTTTCATTATAGACAATCCTCCAATCTTATGGTATTTTAGCACAAATACAAATAAAATTAAATGAATTTAGAAAATATCTCCACTTTTTTGATAATTTTTTTTTGATATTAATACTAATTAATGTTATTTTCCCTATATTTTGATTATTCTTATATAGTATTTACATATTTTGTTATAATATTTCTATTTTATATACTTATATTTTTTTTGCTAGTTTTAAATTTTAAATATAAATATAAAAAGCTAACAAAGTTATTATTAAAAACAACCGTTGTTAGCTCTGTATTAAATTTATTTATTCAGCTATTATTTCCTTTATCTCATCAATAGATAAACCTGAAGATTTAGATATTAATTCAAGTGATACACCATTTTGGTATAATGATTTAACCATTTGAATTTTTTCTTGTTTGATACCTAACTCGATACCTTCTTGCTTAATATAATATTTTTCAGACCTTTCATTTAATTCTTTGTCTTCAATTGCTTGAGCCAAAATTTTCTTTTTTGTATCTTCATTAATTTCCATAAGCATAGTATAAGCCTCCTTAGCTATTTCGGTTTTAAATTCCATTTGGTTTTGTTTATTTATTTTAAATAAACTAAAGAATTCCTCTAATTCAATTATACCTGCTTTATCTAGGTGATTCAAGAAAAATGCAAATATAGATATGAAATTTTTGGCAATAATTACATTATCATTTTTACCTGTAAGATAGTATTCTTCCATCCATAATTTATTTTTAGTTAATCTTTCATCATCATAATCAAAAATCCATATAGATATATTTATGGCATCTCCATAAATATTTCCTTTTACCAGTGAATTCTTTTCTAGTGATGAATGATATTTAGCCATTCTTTCGCCAATATCATATTTTGTTTTGATTTTTTGCATTTCAATATTAAAAAATGAATTATTTTGTTTAATTCTAAACTTAATATCCATTTCAATATTTTTTAGAAGCACTTCTAAATCCTCCGGATATAAATATTCTATATCCTCTTCCATTACTTCTTTACTAATAAAATGATAATTTTTATTTAACATATTTATAAATAAAGCTAGATTCTTTGGTACTGTAAAAAATAGTTTAAATACAACATCATTACTTAAATTGTAAAATTTTTCCATGTTTCAACCTCTTTTTCTAATTATTAAGTTTTACTTCATAATAATAATAGTCAAACAATTTCATTATTTTTTAAAATTTTTTATATTTTTTTAAAAAAATTATATGAAGAATAATAATTAAGAAAAAAAAGAGCAACTGTCGCCCGCTGCTCTCATGCAAATTATAATCTAGAGACATTAAGTGATTTTACTTACTAGCCTCATTATTTAAATTTTTACTTAATTCAGTATAAATATAATCATACTTATTATAGTAATTACTATAATTATCAAATCATAAATTCACCTGATTTTTTGCATCAGTATTTATATACACCAATTCGTTAATATATAATAAACATTATTACTAATTTTAAAAAACTATTAGAATCATTTGTAACTTGTTTGAATTTTTTTGAATTTAATCCTATCTAAATCAGTATTCAATAACTATTATTCTACTTAAAAACCGAAAAAACAAAGACTATATCGCCTTTGTTCTTCTTTTAGTAAAATAAATAATATAATAAATCATAAGAACAAAAATCGATATTGTTATAAAGCCTAAATAATCTAATCCTACATCATTCCAATTTGGACCACGGGTTCCAGCTACTTTTTGAAACCAAAATTCAGTCATTATTGCATAAATAAATCCGGTTGAGAAATGAATTATAAAACGATAATGAGGCTTTAATTTTCTTAATGTCAGATATAGAAATACTGATACTGTACCTAACATAACAAAATAACTATAATGTCCTATAAATTTTCTAACAAAGGATTTAAAGTCTTCAGTTTTTTCAACAGGTTTTTGCGTAATAGTAGTTATTACATCAGCTGTAAAATCTGTAACCTTATTAGAGGATTCAGTAGATTGGGCTCCATTTTCTAGTGACTTAAGAGTATAAAATACTAAAAGTCCAATATATAAAGCTAATAATGCTATTTGAAGTATTCTAAACCATAGTATTTTATTCTTCATAGACACCTACTTCTTTTCTTCTAATGTATTTAAAAAATTAGTAAAATATTCAGGAATTTCTGCTTCAAATTCCATATATTCATTAGTTTGAGGATGAATAAAGCCAATTGTTTTCGCATGTAGGAATTGTCCCATATCGCCAATTACCTTTCTTCTACCATAGGTTTGATCACCTACTAGAGGATGTCCTATGTATTCGAAATGAACACGAATTTGATGAGTTCTACCAGTTTCAAGCTTACATTCTACTAGGGTATACCCCTTATAGCGCTTTAATACTGTAAAATTAGTTATTGCTTCCTTTCCATCCTTATCAACTGCCATTTTCTTTCTATCATCCTTGCTTCTAGCTATAGGAGCGTTGATTCTACCTTTATTTTCAGATATTTCGCCATATACTAAGGCAATATATCTACGATTACAAGTATGATTTTTTAATTGTTCAGATAATGATTGCATTGCCTTGTCAGTTTTAGCTACCATAACAAGTCCTGTTGTATCCTTATCAATTCTATGAACTATTCCTGGTCTTAATACACCATTAATTTCTGGTAATGTATCCATTTCATATAATAATCCATTAACCATTGTATTTTCATAGTTACCAGCACCAGGATGAACAACCATTCCCTTAGGCTTATTAATAATCATTACATCCTGATCCTCATAAACGATATCTAAATTTAAATTTTTAGCTTCTAAAGTAATTTCCTTTGGTTCAATATCTAATATAGTTATTTCATCATTTAAAGAAGCCTTTAGGCTTGGTTTAAATGGTTTACCATTTAATAGAATCTTTTCTTCATCTATACATTTTAATACATAGGTTCTAGTTTTATCCTTAAGATAATCTGTAATTACCTTATCAAGACGGATGCCTTGCATTGACTCTGTAATTTTAAACTGTTCCATTTTTGGCATCCTTTCCTGTGAAAAATAATAAATATATAGCAAATATTATTAATCCTACTACTAAATACATATCTGCCATATTAAAGATTGGAAAGCTTGATTTAAAGATAAGCTTCCATAAATTGTTTAATGGTTCTAGTATTATCATATCTACAACCCCACTTCTACCTATAGGGTATACAACAGAAATAAAACGATCAAATAAATTTCCAACACAACCACTGAATGCTAAAGTAATTCCAATTGAATAAAGCTTTTTATTCTTCCAATCGCATTTATAGCAGTAATATCCTAAGACTATTGAAGCTAATGCTGATATTACTACTAGCATCCATGTAGCATTACTAAACATACCCCAGCCTGCACCAGTATTATAGATTTTAGTTACTGATAAAACATTAGGGATAACATTAACTGTTTTATTGGCTGCAATATTAATATCTGCTAAGTATTTAGTTAGCTGATCTAAAAATAATAATACGAATATAACAATTCCTGTAACAATCATTAAATTACCCCCATTAAAAACATTATAAATATAAAGACTAATAATATAGAGCTTACTATAGCTGTATTAGGTATATATAGGTTATATAGCCTTTTGATCTTATTTTGAGTAATTCCCTTTAAGTAAAAGAAATCAGTAAAAAAGGTTAATAAGGTTATTGATAGCCATATACCTAAGGCAATAAGCTTTCTTAGATTAACATAAATATATAAATTTAGCAATATGGTAATTGGACCTATTACTATAGCTAAAGCAATAAAAAAAGCCAAAAAGAAGGTAAAAGTCTTTGTTTTAAAGGATATATTTAATGCTTCTATTTCTTGTTCTACTTCATTATAATGAGAAGTCATTTTTATAATCCTCCATTAAATAATCTAATGCGTCATCTAATGTTTCAACACAAACCATTTTCATTTTACTACGATTAGGGATTGTGTTATACGCTTTTATTGCATCATCCCAATTAACCTTTGGACAAAAGAAAATATCAATGTCATCATCAAAGGCAGTTGGTACCTTTTGAGTTATTCCTCCAATTCCACCAACTCTACCATCATATGCAATTGTACCAGTACCGGCTATTTTTAAGCCGTGAGTTAAATCAATACTTGTCAATCTATTATAAATAGATAGAGTTTGTAGTAATCCACCTGATGGTCCTCCTGTTGTATTATCCTTAAATGTAATTTTAGGAGTAGAGGTTTCATAATTTATATTATATCTACTATAACAATTAAATGAGTCAGTTAAAGCTAAGGTAATTACCATTTCTTTACCATCTCTAATAATTGTATACTCATCATTTTCATATCGAGTAGAATTGATTTGCTTTCTAAAGGCATCCTCATCATCTATAGTTACTTCTTTATAGACTAAATTGTTTTCCTTAGTTAATTCTTTATCTATTGATTTAATTTTAATAATTCTATCATTAATTCTAAATTGAGAATCCTTACCATAATAGGTTACATCAAAGCCACTAAATGAATAATCAATATTAATTGATGAATCATTTACCATAGCCTTTGAATAGGCTAAAACTAAAGCATTTTCAATACTAGAATAATATTGAATCTTTCCTGCTTGATAATTTTCTATATCCGTAATATGAGATGTATATGATGATATTTCATTAATATCAACAATTGGATCCTTCTCACATATAATATTCTGTAATAATGTTGAATGTGAAATAGACATTACATAAATAGAGGAGAAGGAACCTTTCTCCTCATTTTCTGTATCTATTGATACAACACTATTAAAAACAGTTGTATCTCCCTTTAATGTTAATGAATAATTAGTTCTAGTTATACCTAAAACAAAAATTGGCACATTGATAATAAGTGCGAATAATAGAATCATCCAATATTTTTTAAATAAATATTTCATTATTTTATAAACACCTCAAATGGTTCCATTTGTTCATATGTAATATTAGCAGCATCAAGCATTCTTTTACTTGCAATATCTGAAGGTGTACCCTTATGCTTATCAGACATATATACTATATGAGATATTCCTGATTGTATAATTAGCTTTGCGCATTCATTACAAGGAAATAGACTTACATATAGAGTAGCCCCCTTTGTAGGAGCTGTTGTATTAAGTAACGCATTGGTTTCAGCATGAACTACATATGGGTATTTTGTATCTAATGAATTCTCTGCTTCCTTTCCCCAAGGGAATACATCATCACTACAGCCACGAGGGAAACCATTATAACCAATACCAATTATTCTCTTATCCTGATTAACTATACAAGCACCAACCTGAGTTGAAGGATCCTTACTTCTTTTACTAGATAATAGTGCCACTCCCATAAAATATTGATTCCAGCTAATATGCATAGCTATACCTCCTATGGATTTAATCTATCTGGACCACGGAATATAAACATTGCATCCTTAATTCCCTCATTGAATAATAGCATTGTAATTCTATCAACACCAATACCAAATCCACCATGAGGAGGACAACCATATTTAAAGAAATCTAAATAGAACTTAACATCTTGATCTAATCCTTTTTCCTTAGCTTGAGCGCATAGAATATCATAACGATGCTCACGTTGTGCACCTGTTGTGATTTCGCATCCCTTCCAAATTAAATCATATCCACATGGAACACCATGCTCATCTCTCATATGATAGAATGCTCTACATTCCTTACTATAGCCAGTAATAAATAAGAATTCATGACCAAACATATCCTTAGATAGTTTTTCAACTAATCTTTCACCCTCAGTTGTAAGATCACCCTTCTCACTTTCAGGTACAGTATAGCCATAACGAGTTTCTAATTCCTTATATACATCCTTTAAATCCATTACAGGGAATGGTAATGTAGGAACTACTACATCAATTCCGTATACATTCTTAATTTCTTCTCCAAACTTTTCCTTAACACCCTTTAATGCATAAGTAAGCATTTCCTCTTCCATATGCATTACATCATGGTATGACTCAATATATGAGAACTCAAGATCAAAGCCTGTGAATTCTGTTGCGTGCTTACGAGAAGCAAACTTCTCAGCTCTAAATACTGGACCAGATTCAAAAATTCTTTCAAATCCAGCAGCCATTGCCATTTGCTTATAGAATTGTGGTGATTGTGCTAAATAAGCATTACGATCAAAATAATCTACCTTAAATACACCAGCACCTGATTCACTTTCAGCTCCAATTAGCTTTGGTGAATGGATTTCAATAAAATCTCTTTCAACTAAGAACTCTCTACACTTTGCAATAAAGTATGATTGAGTTTTAAACATTAATGTATTCTTATCTGTTCTTAAATCAATCCAACGATAATCTAATCTTAAATCGATATTAGTCTCCTCACCCTTAGGGGCAACAATTGGAGATGGAGCTGCAATTGATAATACATTAATAGTATCAGGATACATTTCCATATGATTTAGCTTTACATATTCACTATCAAGAATTAAACCCTCTGCCTCAATTACAGTATCAATTGTAATTGATGCTAAAGTTTCTTCAAGCTCTGGATGCTTAGCCTTTTCAATTGTTAATTGAAGCTTACCAGATACATCTCTTAAAACAATAAAGCACATTGATTTTTTGTTACGGATATTTTCTACAAATCCAGCAACATGATTAACTTCACCAAGTTTGATGTTTTTAATATTTACTCTTTTCATTTTTACTCCTCTTTGCAACTAATGCATTTTAATTGTTTATTAATTTTATTTATAATATAAGGATAGATATCAAATATATTTACACTTTCAACAGTATCATTTATCATATCCTTAATATTAACCATTTTATTAGCCATAGTTTCATTAGTTATTTCAACTAAAAACTTAGTTGGCTCGATATCAGAATCAGTAAAATCATCATATAACATTTTACATGAAAGACCACCAATTCTAGAAACATTTAAGGCCTTATAGCATTCCTTACTATATTTCTTATCAGTAACAAATATAACATGTAATGCATCATTAGAATTTAATCTTTTACCATTTTCTAATATTAAATTAAATAATAATGATAAATCTATAATTACCTCTATTTTATTTTCATTACTAGAAAGATAGCCAATTGTATTACCATTAGCTAATATTTCAATAGATTCTATTTCATCTATTAATAGGAAATTATTATCAAAATAATTACTTATTAATGAATATAGCTTATTATTTTGACTTATTTTTAGCTTAAATTGTAATCCAAAGGCTCTTAATATCATTTGCGCAAATGATATAGTATCTATATACTGATAATCATTAATACAAGTATTTTTCAAATGAAGCTTTTTAGCTTCATAATAATAAATACTACTATTATAATCAGTACCTATATTATGGACCTCTATAAAATGAAATAGCCCTGCAACCCTATTAATTGAGGAAATCATTTTATTATACTTCTTTTCATAATCTAAATCTATCAATCTAATTCACCTACTTCATTTTGATACAAAGTGTAATAATAGCCTAAATGATAACCATCCTTTAGCTCTACCATTTTTTCATATTCGTAATGGAAGCCACAAGCCTTTATTACCCTTTCACTTTGTATATTTTCTCTAATTGTACCTACAACAAGCTTACTATACCCCAAATGATAAAATCCTACCTCTATCATCTTTTTAAGAGCTCTTTTCATTATTCCATGCCCCCAATAATTCTCATGTAAAATATAACCTATTTCATATGAATTATCATTAGGATAATAAGTATGAAAATCAATAATACCAATCATATGATTACGATACCTAATTGCATAACCAACAGGTAATCCTTCATATGGTCTATGAAAGAATACCTCATTAATAATCCATAATGCTTCATTTGGATTTTTAAATGGTCCCCAATTTAAGTATTTAGTAGTATTTTCTGATTTACCAATTTCATAATAATCTAAATAGTCAGTAGCTTCAATCTCAGTTAACTTAATCCCACCGGATAAATTAATTGGCGGTAGATTTAAATTCATTTCAATCTCTCCTTAAAAAAAATACCTTATATATGAAAAACATATATAAGGACGTTTAATCGTGGTGCCACCTTAATTCAGCATAAAGCTCTCATTGCCGTTAACGCCTGGTACGTCTTTTTTTAAAAGCTCTCTAAAGTGTCCCTATTTATATTATATGAATGCTTCCACCAACCATTCTCGCTAGAATATAATTTATATAAATAGTCTCTTCTTCAACAATTTGATACCTCTATATTTTACCATTAGAATATTTGTTTTTCAAGAAGTAGAAATAGAAATATAATAATTTTAAAAATAGTTAATTATCAAATGATATTATATTTTCAAAATAGATAAATAAAATAATTAAATGAACAAGAAAAATTATCATTCAAATTATTATAAGCTTACTTTAAAGTTTTTTATTAAAGAAGGTCAAATATAATAGATATTTTATGAGTTAGTTAAAAAAAATATTTATAAGAAGAAAATCATTTTCTAATTTAACTAATTGTTATATCATTTTATCTAGTGAAATTGTATTATAAGACACTTATAAAAACATAATAAGTTTAATGAGCTAATCTTTTTTATTTAATTTGTGATAATTTATCTCATAATGAAGTTTTATAAAAATTAAAAAAGCTGTGGAGCTTTTAAGAAAAAGTTTTCCACAGTTTTAATTAACTTATCTTTTAGGTTTAAATAAAATTCCTATACATACTGAAATAAATAAAGTGAAGGCTATACCAGGGGCTGTTGAGCTATAGATTCCCTTAAATATTCCAATTACACCCAATTCTTTTGCGCATTTTAGAGCACTATCAACTAAAGAATGACCAAAGCTTGTGATGGGAAGTGTAGCACCAACACCACAGTTTTCAATAAGGAAATCATAAAATCCTCCAAAGTCTAATAGTGTTCCTAATATAACAAATAATACTGTAACGTGTCCTGTAGTTAGCTTAAATAATATTCTTGTTATTTCTGCTAGGGCACAAATAGCTCCACCTAATAAAAATGCATATAAATAAATCATAACACACTCTCCATTACAAATAAATGGGCAATTGAAGGAATAGATTCATTTTCTAATACAATATTAGGATTTAATAAAGCTCCAGTTGAAACAACTAATACCTTTTTTAGCTTTCCTTTTAGCATTTCCTTTTTAACATAGGATAATACTACACCTGAAGAACATCCTGGACCACTACCACCTGCATTAACATGCTGATGGTCTATATCATAAATCATTAAGCCACAATCATTATAATTATCAGAATATTTAAATTCCTTTTCTAATTCTTTTTTAACTATTTCATATCCATATTTAGATAAGTCTCCTGTTAGAATTAAATCAAAATCCTTTGGAGTTTTTTTAGTTTTAGAAAAATATTCAAATAAAACCTCAAGTGCGGCTGGTGCCATACATCTACCAAAATCTAAAGGATTAGTAAATCCTATATCTATTACCTTGCCTATTACTCCTTCTGTTATTCTTATTTTACTAATAGCTTTTGATAATAATAATGCTGATGCTATTGTAACAGTATGAGTTTGAGTTATTTCCTTTGTGCCTCCATACTCATTTGGATAACGAAATTGACGTTCTGCATTTTGAGTATTACTTGATGTTGTTATTAGAATAGTTTTAAGCTTATTAGAATCTAAAAATAAGCTTCCTAAAATTACTTCTAATGCGAATGTCGCACAAGCTGAATAAACACCAATTAAAGGTAAATAAATATTTCTATAGGTATAGCTAGATACAGCTAGCTGATTAGATAAATCTCCTGATAAAGCTAAATCTATTTCCTTGTATGACATTTCATTTTTTTCTAATAAAGAATCTATTGCTACTTTAAGGGAAATAATTTCATTTTGATTAAAGGATTTTTCCTTAAAACGAGTAATTCTATCAAAGTAAGCATTAATTGGTCCATCACCCTCTAAAGGACCTGATATTACATAGGAATCTAATAAATAGCTATTTTTAAATTTAAAATACATTTTATTTAACCTCAATAAAATAGCGAATCATTGAAACTACAATAGCGCTTGTGGTTCCGAACACAATAACACTACCTGCAAGCTTGAGGGTATTAGCTCCTACACCTAGTATTACTCCTTCTGATCTATATTCCATCGCACTTGAAACTGCGCTATTACTAAAGCCTGTAATAGGTATAGCAAGTCCCATCCTTGCAATACTTGATATATCATCATAAATTCCAAATGCAGTTAATATTCCACTTAGGAATATCATTATTAATGATACATACATAAATGAATCCTTTTCATTTACAAAATTATTAATTATTTCAAATAGAACCTGTCCAAATAAGCATAATAAGCCTCCAAAGATAAAGGATAATAATATTGATTTAAAATTATTATTATTCTTTTTAACTTTAGTTATTTCTTTATAATATTCTATTTTATGTTCCATACTATCGCCTCAGGTATAGTATGGATTAAATTTAATATTTTATACCATTATTTACCAGTTTTTTTCAATATGAAGGGTTGTCCCCTTATTAACCTCACTTTCTATAACTAAATTATCAGAAAATAATTCCATTATAGTAAAGCCTAAGCCACTTCTTTCCTCATCAGATTTAGATGAATATAAGGGCTCTTTAGCCTTTTCAATATCTGCTATTCCTTTACCCTTATCTATAACATCTATAGATATTTTTTCAGATGTAATATAAATATTTAAATAGACATATTCATCCTCACAATTATCATATCCATGAACTATCGCATTTGTTACAGCCTCACTTACTACAGTTTTAAGCTCATTAATAAATGTAATAGTAGGATTATTTTCAATAATTAAAGCTCCTAGCATATTTCTTATTACTGCGATATTGCATCTTTTAGATAAAAAAGACATTTTGATTTCGTTTTCCATTAATATCCCCCTAACGCGTTTATACATACATCTTCATTTTCTCTAATCATACAAATTTTAGTTAATCCTGATAATAGAATTATTCTTTCAACCTTAGGATTCATACAAACAATTGAAATATCCCCAGCATTTCTCCTTAACTGATGATATCTACCAATTATAAAGCCAATGCCTGATGAATCTAAAAATGAAAGCTCTTTAACATTAATAATTAAATGCTTAATATTATACTCATCTAAGTACTTTGATATTTTCATTCTTAAATCTGATACTGTAACATCATCTAATTCTCCTTTTAATCTAAGAATTAAATAATTTTTTTTAATGTATACTCCTACTGTTAGTCCCAATTTATCACCATTTAAAATTATAGTAGTAAATAAATTATTTTCTAGTCATTCGACAAAGGAAGTCAAATATTTCGTTTTACATAAAATGATAAAATTTTAAAAAGGCAATCACCAAAAAAAGTAATTGCCAATAAATTAAATATTTATTTCCATATTATAAATTTTATTTGTAACAATTGAATTATTTACAAAATAAAAGATAATATCTAATGAAAATAATAAAATAAAGATATAAAGTAATGCTAGATATTTATTATAAATAGCAATAGGGATTGATATTGCAAGTAAGAAAACTAATAAAAATGATACTAGCATTGAAATGACAACAGATTTAGAATTTTTAACTACCTCTGCTTCATTAAGCCAATTGAATTTATAAAATGATAAATTAATTCTAAAGCCTATACAAGATACTAAAAAAACATACATTATAGGGATAAATATAATAAATAAGGAATCTAATATATTTGGATGTAAATAAATAATTAGACTAATAGATGATACTAAAGTAAATAATGCTAATACTGAAGTAGATAAGATAATTTTAGATTTATAATAATTTTTATAATCAATTGGTAATGACTTAATAAACCACATATTTTTTCCTTCAATAGATATTGCTGAAGAAGCTGGGGTTGTAATTCCAATCATAAAGCAAATAATTAAGGAAGTAAATGGAGCATAATAATTAATATATTCTAAAAATTTTGAATCTTGTTGTGAATTTACAGAGCTTAGTGATGTAATTGTTCCTATTACAACTAATAATGCTACAACACCTGAAGATATTGTATTTATGCAGTATAATTTAGAAGAGAAATATCTTTTAAATTCAAATTGTAGTAATGATTTTAATTCACCTTTATTTTTTATGTTTATATTATATTTTTTAGATTGAAATGATGAATTAGTAAGAGTTCTTACTTTATCAAAGAAATAACTTATAATGAATAATGCTAAAAAGCCTAAAATAATATTTGATAATATAAATAATAAACCATATATCCAATGATTGAAAAAAGATAATTCTATAAGAAATAAAGAAGGGTTTAAATATTTAAAAAAGGATGTTAACTTATATATTGTATTTACTACTTCTTCATCATTAGACATTCTTCCAATTTTATATGAAAAAACGAATATTAATGCAAAAAATATTGTATATAAGACAATTGATATTATGTTCCCATATTTAAAGCGATCAAAGATTATAGTAACTAATAAGCCAAATAATGTACCTAAAACAATGGGAAGAAATGGTAGGAAAATAGATATTATTATTCCTGAAAATAAATAAAATATATTATTTGAAAAAATAGATATTATTATTCCATTTGGAATCATTATAATTGATGAATATAATAATTCAATTAAATATAAAGAAAATACTTTTGATAGGATTATATCACTCTTTTTGATTGGCATACTTCTTAAAATATCATAATCCTTTGATATAAAGATAGCTTTAGTTCTTACTATAGAGGTTAAGAGTATTAGAATTGAAGATATACCTGCAAATAATAATGCTACATATAATATATTAACATTCGATTCTTTAAATAAATAAACAAACATTAAATTATAAATTACTGACACTATGATAGCTATAATAAGTACTAAGGATATAAAGGCTAAAAAAGAAATAGTTTTTCCTTTATTTTTTTTAAGGCTTCTAGTATCTAGTGTTTCTTGAAGATTAGTTTTTATTAAGGTTGTTAGATGACTCATAACAATTCCTCTTTATTTTCATATAAATCTAAGAATGCATCCTCTAATGATAAATTACCCTTTACTTCATCAGTAGGACCTGAAATAATTATTTTACCATTTTTGATTATAGCTATTTTATTGCATAGCTTTTCTACAACCTCAAGAACATGGCTTGAAAAAAATATAATTGTACCATTATTACATAATTCCTTCATTACCTCTTTTAGATTATGAGTCGCCATTGGATCTAATCCCACAAATGGTTCATCTAATACTAATAGCTTAGGATTATGTATTAAGGCTGCAATAAGAGCAATTTTTTGTTTCATACCATGAGAATAGGTTTTTATTGCATCTCCTAGATTTGATTCTATATCAAACATTTTTGCATATTTATGAATTAATTCCTTTTTATTTGATCCTACATTATAAATATTAGCAACAAAATCAATATAACCTATTCCAGTAAGGTGCTCATATAAATCAGGATTGTCTGGAACATATGATGTTATTTTTTTAAATTCAATAGGATTAGATTTTATTGATATTCCATTTAAAAGGATATCGCCTTCAAAATCATGAATGCCTACAATACATTTAATTGTTGTTGATTTTCCTGAACCATTAGGTCCAATAAAACCATAAATATCACCATCATCAATTGTTAAATTAATATCACTTATCGCTTTTTTAGATGATTTTGAATAAGTTTTAGAAATATTTTCAATTTCAAGCATATTATAACCTCCATTTTTTTTAAAAAAAAGAGGAGTTAAACTCCTCAATCATTTTAAAAGAATACATCTCTAGCCTTTGCTTTAATTTCCTTTGATGTTGAGAAAGGAATACGAGTTGTATATCCAGCCTTTGCAGCTACAATCATATTTGTAGGCCACATTTGAATTTCACTATTCCATTTATTTACAGTGTCATTATATTGCTCACGTGCTGCAGTAATTTCTCTTTGTAAATATGAATTTTGTTGAATAGCATCTGCAATTTCATTATGACTCTTTAAATCTGGATAAGCTTCCATTTGAATATTAAGCTTTGCTTCAATTGCATCAGTTCTTTTTGCTGTTTCAGTCATTCCATCTCCATCAACAATTTTACCAGAACGTGCTTGTGCTATTTGTGTAAATGTATCCTTATCTAATGAAACTGCTTTATCAACTAATTTAGCAAGATTAGATAAAATAACAACACGTTGCTCTAGGTAATTATCAATTTGAGATGCATCATGTTGAAGCTTTTGTTCTAATTGTCTTAAGTAAGTTCCAGCTTTAATCTTCATGAATAAGAATACTAAGCCTGGAATAATACCTAATACCCAAAGAATTACTTGGAATATTGTAGATCCTACTCCTACCTTAACTGGAATTTGCTTAGCAATAACATTAACATCTCTACCCTCTTCTTTAACTGGGCCAGTTTCTTCATCTAGCATGTTTGCCATTTTTAATTTTCTCCTTTTTCTTTATTTTCCTCAGGATTTTCATCCGTAGGTTCAACTAATTCTTTTTCATCAAGCTTAACCTCTACTGCTTGCTGATTCTCATCATTAAGAATATCTTCATCAGTTTTTAAATTTTCATTTGAGGTATCTTGACTATCAAGTGAATTTGCTTCACGAATTAATCTATTGATTATTTCTTCAGTAGATAATTTAGATTCCACTTGTGAAGCTGTTTCATATATATTATTAACAGACTTAATATTATCTGAAGTTACACCAGATAATAATAAAGCTGCAAATAATCCTCTTTCATATGTAAAGCCATTTGGAAGTGATACTTTATTCATAAAATCTGTAAATTTTTGATTATATTTTTGATTATTATATTCATATCTTGAAGAATTTTTAGCTTCAATAGCCATTTTAGTTTCTGCTTCAACAGGAAAATATTCAAGCCAGTATACTGGAACATCATGAAATTTTCCATCTCCTCCTAACTTAGTTACATAAGTAACTCTTTTTTCAGCTCTAAAGGCATGGGCAACAATTCCAACCTCATCAAACATATCATTTTTTCTAACTAAATGAGTTTTTAATATAGATGGTGTATTTGCATTTTGAGGCTTTAATAGATTGATATCAAAGCTATTTGCCATTGCTTCATGTTCATAACAAGAAAGATTTGATTCATATTCCTTATCGTAAATATATTCAAATGATTTATGCTGCTGATATAATGGAATAGAAATAAGTGGTGCAAAATCAAAATATAAAGCTTTGAAATATTCAGCGTTATAATTAATAAAAATTTCTTTAGCCTTTTCGTAATCAAAATGAATAAATTTTGCTGGGTTTGAATAATAATCAGTGTTTTGAGAATGGGCTGATTGAATAAAGTTTAATTGATGGTCCTTTTGGAAATAAAAATCATCTCCGTATGCTTCATTATTCTTTATTAAAGATAATAAATTTTTTTGTGCTAAAGGTGTAAATAGTAATCTATATTCAACCTCATTATTTCTATCCTCTCCACCAAATAAGGCTTCAAATTCATCATTACCTAATCTAGTGTAGGATTCACTATTAGTAACAGCTTTTTTAGCTTTTTTATCAAGATCTTTAACTCTTTCCTTTACATATTTATTTATTTCCTTATCTGTCTTACCACTCTGACCAGATGGCTTACGAGAAAATACAAGCTTTGGTGCGGCATCATTACCATAAATTAAATATGTTACATAGCTATAGTTTGGAGCTTGCTTTTGAATAGTTGCGGTTAAAGTTTGAGTATGGCTTTGAGTAGAATAGCCATTTTTTGTTTTAACTCTAGTAGTCCAATGAATAGTTAGTGAACCAGTATAGTTTTTTAAAATCCAATCCATTCTATAATCCTTACATAAAAGAAAAGGATTTCCTAAAATAGAACCAGATTGACAAAAATATGTAGAAACATTTTCTTCATCATTTGCTGAAAGATTATATTTATCGTGAAGGTATTGATATTTTTTGTTATCAAAATATTGATCCATTTGAAATAATGGAATAGTCATTTCAAATATTTCCGCTGCAATATTCCAGTCATACTTTGAATTTAAGCCTGCCATTTGTTGCCAAGCTAAATTTTTTAATTCTTGAGCTTTTTCTTCTAATATTGCTTTTTCTTCTTTTAATTTTTTTATTTTAGGTCTTATAACTTTTATTATATAAATAATACCAAAAACAACAAAAATAATAGGTAATACTAAAGATACAATAGCGAATGGTAAATTAGAATTTAGTAAAAAAATAAATAATAATATGCCTACTATACTTAACATAACCATCATAATAATAATAAAAATCATTAAGCCATTTTGAGCACTTATTTTACTTTCTAATTTTTTTATTTCATCTAGTTTTTTATAATATTCTTGACATGTTTTCTTATTTTCTTCAATAGGAACATTTCCCTTTTTTGTTAATTCATCAAAATATTTAACTGTATTTTGGTAATGCAATTCTTTATATTTACTTTTATAAGCCTTATCAGGTTCTAAAAGAACATCATCACTCACAATAATTCCCCCTTATTTCAACATTATTTTATCATATTTAAATTTGGTTGTAAATTCAAATTGATTCTTATATCTAAATATATTAAAAAAATATTAAAAAAATATAACAATTATTTTTAAAGCAAAAAAAAATACTCATTACTGAGTATTAAATCAAAGAGAAAGCCTGGCAACTACCTACTCTCGCACTATTAAAAGTACT
>CAKQBG010000001.1 GCA_934216145.1 uncultured Anaeroplasma sp. | reverse complement strand
ATTTAACTCTTTATTGATAAGCATAATTGCTTATTTCTAAATGAGCCTTTTTGATTACTTTTATTTTACTATTAACATTACATTTATGGTTTTGAACATTACTTAATTAGTCGATGTTTAAAAAATATTTGGTGAAAGAAAAAGAGATTTGATAAAAAAACTGGAAAATTTATGTAATTGTAGAATCATAATAGATTTTTTTAAAATGATTAGGATATTTTATAGATTTATATTAAAAAATGTCATTAAAATTTAATTAAATTTATTCATTATTGAGAATTAATACAAAATATAGTAAAATAATTGTAAATTAGTTATACAAGGAGAAAATATAATTATAAATTTTAATTATTTCAGGGGAGAAAATGAATAAATATATTGTTAAAGCTCTTAGTGGTTATAAGTTTGATTTTGAGAAATACTATGGATATGGAATTATAAATGATTATGAAGTCAATGTTTATAATAATCCGATTGATGTTGGACCGATTTTTTTCATTTCAACATATTTAAGTGAAGATAAGAAAAATGAGTTTGTTTCAAAACTAAATCAAAAAAAATTAATTTTTGTTTCTGGATATGCGTTTGAGTATGGTGTTGCTGTTCAGATTGGTGCATTCACTTCAATGGGATTTGAGAAAAAATTTCATAAAGTATTTCCAATAGTATTGGACATTTTGTCAGAATTAGGAGCACTTAAAGATAATGCGTGTCCTCAAACAGGCATTGAATTTGATGATTATGCAAGGCTAGTAGATATTTCTCAATATCAAATAAAAGTTAAGCTATCACTAGATGGAATTAAATCAATAAATGAAAATATTGATAAAAGTAATGAAAATTATAATAATCAACCTAATAATTATTTACGAGGTTTTTGTGGTTTATTAATAGGTGGAATAGTTGGTGCAGTTGTAGCATTTATTTTGGATTTGCTTGGAGTTATCTCAACAGTTTCTCCAGCTATTGCAATCATATTAGGCGTATATCTTTATAAAAAATTTGGTGGTAAGCCAAATGTTGTTATGATATTAATGAGCATTTTCGTTACTATAGTATGTATTTTTTTACCAAGTTTTATAGGTTATATTAGCCTTGCAAATGAATTATGTTCAAAAGGTGAAACAATATTATCAGGCTTTGAGGCTTTTTCTTATTGTTTATCAACAAATTCTGAATTTAGTAGAATGTTTAAAGCTGAATTGCTTTATAATATTGTTTTTACTTTACTTGCAGTTGTTTGGTGTGCAATTCCTTTATTTAAATCTTTAAAAAGACCTACAAATTTGAAGTAATTATTATAATTTTAATAATTTTGCAAAGATAGTTATAATGAATAATTATTTTGCTAGTTATTATTTATTTAAGAAAAAGAATTGCTATTTATTTTATACTAATTGTTTTAATTTACAATTAGTTTTTTTTTTGAATTTATTAAAATATAAGAATAATTGAAATTAATAAGTGTATAATTAAAGATATATCATTGTTTGAATAATTGGAGGAAAACCATAGTGAAAAAAATTAAATTGAGCTTAGTATTATTATTAATAATAAGTTTATTTACAATTGCATTAACTTCATGTTTTGGATATGGTGATGTATACAAAACAAAAAGTAGTGGATATTTTAGATATCAAGTAGATAAAGAAACAAATGAAGCAATGCTGGTTGGATTAACTGAAGAGGGAGAACAACAGGAAACTATAATAATACCATCTGAAATAGGTGGCTATAAATTAACAACTATAGGCTATCCTGTAACAGTACCACCCGGTAAAACAATTCAATATAAAATAGATATGAAAAGTGATAAACTGAAGGAATTATATATTCCAAGTAGTATAAAAAATTGTTCAATAAATAGATATAATTTCTATAGAAATTTAACAAATTTACGTTCATTTTATTGGGGCGGAGTAAGCAAATCGGATTTAATTGCGATAAGAGAAAATAATGTTTTTACCAATGGTTTCATTTCAAAAAACAATATGATGAAAAATAAAGATAAATATGACAGTTCATACGATTCTGTAGGTAAAATTGATATGTCTTATTTATCAATAGCTAATGTAGTATATTATTTAAATGATGATACAGAAGATAGCTATTTTGTAGATGATTGTGATAATGAAAAAATAGTTAATATACCAACAGATCCAGTAAGAGATGGATATAAATTTAAGGGCTGGTATAAGGAAAAGGAATGTATTAATAAATGGGACTTTGAAAATGATATAGTTCCTGAAAAACAATATGATGAGAATAATGAATATATATTCATAGAAACATCATTATATGCTAAATGGGAGAAAAAACAATGAAAAAAATTAAATTAAGCATAGGATTATTAATAATAAGTTTATTTACAATTACATTAACTTCATGTTTTGGATATGGTGATGTATACAAAACAAAAAGTAGTGGATATTTTAGATATCAAGTAGATAAAGAAACAAATGAAGCAATGCTGGTTGGATTAACTGAAGAGGGAGAACAACAGGAAACTATAATAATACCATCTGTAATTGATGGCTATAAGCTAACTACAATAGGTTATCCTGTAATCGTACCACCCGGTAAAACAATTCAATATGAAATAGATATGAAAAGTGATAAACTGAAGGAATTATATATCCCTAGTAGTGTGACAAAATTTGCGATGAAAAGTGGATATTTTTATGAAAATTTATCTAATTTAGAAATTGTGTATTGGGGAAATATTAATAAACAATCAATTTTATACATTTCTAATCCTAATGAAGATTTTAAATTGTATATTTCACACAATCATATAAAACTTAATCAAAATAGATATGAAAATGAATATAATTCAAATGGAAAAAAGGATTATTCTTACTTAACAGTAGCTAATGTAGTGTATTATCTAAATGATGATACAGAAGATAGCTATTTTGTAGATGATTGTGATAATGAGAAAATAGTAAATATACCAACAGATCCTATAAGAGATGGATATAAATTTATGGGATGGTATAAGGAAAAAGAATGTATAAATAAATGGGACTTTGAAAATGATATAGTTTCTACAAAACAATATGATGAAAATAATGAATATATATTCATTGAAACATCATTATATGCAAAATGGGAGAATAAGTAATAATGAAAAAGATAAAATTAAGCTTAGGATTATTAATATTCTCTTTATTTACATTTGCGTTTAGCTCTATATTTGTATATGCAGATGCAAATGGAGTAAGCTTTAAGAATCAATTCAAAATCCGCTTGGTTTTTTCTTCGCGTAGAAGATAGGCCTTACTCGTTAATTTTTTTACGTAATTATAATATCCTGATTTTGAAACTCCAGCAGTACTACATAGCCAACGTATATTTAATTTATTTTTATGCTTTTGAACCATTGTATAAATTATTTTGAAGATTGTAAATGTCAATTAAAAAAATGTAGGCAAATGGCATTTGAAAAATGTTGGTTATTTACTGGCCTCAATTAAGTCTTTAATCCTATAGGAAGGTCCAGTGATTTTTATAACTGTAGAGTGATGTACTAACCTATTAAGAATAGCTGTAGCTATTATTGAATCATTAAATATATCTTATGGCAGATGATTTTACTTTATTGCGAAAGAAAAGAGAGGAAAAGGGATATACATTAAAACAAGTATCTAATGATCTTGGCGTAAGTATATCTATGATATGTAAGCTTGAAAAAGGTGTTACAAGCTTTACAAGACTAGTAGTAGATAAACTCAATAAATATTATGGTATTTCTTTAGTTCCGTTAAAATTTAAATGTTCCCTTGTAGTATATAGAGATAAAAAAGAATGGTATGTGAGAATTAATGATATAAAAACAATTACAATTGAAGAACATCTTGCAAACTGCTGCAAAAAGAAGACATAAATATGTATAAAATATAGTTTTTCCTAAAGTGGACCAAATCTATTTAAATAAATGGGTATTTTTGGTATAATTTTATCAAAGTTGTTTTGCGCTTCATATCTATTTTGATGAAATGAAACTCTTTGGGAGGCATATTATGATTATTTATGAAAATACAAAAGGTGGCTTCGTCTCAGATGTAAGAGATGGTTTAATTGCCACTAAAATTGAACAAGAATTTAAAAATCATAATATATCCCACTCTAATGATGCAGAATATAGAGCTTGGTCTAATTCAATGCAATACATGAGAAATGTTATTGATGACAATGACATTTCAGATGATTGTATGATTGCGATTGAATACCGAATACCTCTAACATCAAAAAGGGTGGATTTTTTACTAACTGGTATGGATGAAACAAACGCAAATAATATTGTTGTTGTAGAACTTAAACAATGGGAAAATTCTAAACCTACTCAAAGAGATGATTTAGTAGAAGCATTTACTGGTGGAGCTAATCGTGTAGTATGCCATCCATCTTATCAAGCATATAGTTATGCAAAAATCATAGAAAATTTTAATGAGGATGTGTACAAAAGAGATATATCTTTGATTCCATGTGCATATTTACATAATTATAAGGAAGAAAATAGATCTAATATTGATAATGATAAATATAAAGAAGCAATAGAGCTTGCTCCTATATTCTTACATGATGATATTGTAAAATTAAGAAAATTCATCAAAACATATATTAAGAAGAAAAGTAATGTTGATTTATTAATGATGATAGACCACGGAAAGCTTAAGCCAGCAAAGGCATTACAGGATGCTTTAGCTTCAATGCTTTCTGGTAATAGAGAATTCTATTTAATAGATGAACAAAAGGTTGCCTATGAAACTGTAAGAAAGCTTCTTGAAAAAACATTAAGAGATGCTAATAAGGTAACTGGTCAAAGTCAAAAATATACAATCATTGTTAAAGGCGGACCAGGTACAGGTAAATCAGTAGTAGCCATTCAATTATTATGTGATTTAATAGCCAAAGGCTATTCGGCAAATTATGTCACTAAAAATGCTGCCCCAAGAAATGTATATTTTGAAAAATTAAAACAAAATAATTTTAAACAAAATTATATTAAGAACCTATTTAAAGGTTCAGGATCATTTATAGATGTACCAAATAATTTCTTTGATTGCTTAATAGTAGATGAAGCACATAGACTCAATGCTAGATCAGGAATGTTCCAAAATCTAGGAGAAAACCAAATAAAAGAAATAATACATGCTTCTAGAGTTTCAATATTCTTTATAGATGAAGATCAAATAGTTACTACATCTGATATCGGTTCAGTTGATTTAATCAATCATTATGCAGCTATAGAAAATAGTATGGTATATAGTGGTGAAGAAATAAATTTAGTATCACAATTTAGATGTGGTGGAAGCGATGGTTATTTAGCATTCCTAGATAATCTATTAGGCATTAGAGAAACAGCAAACTATACCTTTGATAGGGATTATGATATTAAGCTATTTGATAATCCTAATAAAATGAGAGAAGCCTTAAGAGAAAAGAATAAGTTGAATAATAAAGCCAGAATGGTTGCAGGGTATTGTTATAACTGGATTAGTAAAAATGATAGGACTCAATATGATATTAATCTAGAGGATGGTTTTAAAGCTCAATGGAACTTTAATAATACAACAACATGGGCAATTGATGAAGAATCATTTGAACAGGTAGGTTGTATACATACATCTCAAGGACTTGAGTTTGAATATGTAGGTGTAATAATAGGTAATGACTTAGTGTATAAGAATAATAAAGTCACACCTGATTATACAAAGCGTGCTAAAACTGATACCTCATTAAAAGGTATAAAGACAACAAAAAATTATGCAATTGCTGATAAGATTATAAGAAATACATATAAAACATTATTATCACGTGGACAAAAAGGATGTTATATCTATTGTGAAGATAAAGAATTGTTAAAACATATGGCTGACATGTTAAAAATTGAAATAATAAAATAGTTATTGAGGTGTTTAAATAATGGCTAAATATAAAGTGGAAATAACTGAATATCTTCAAAGAACTATTGAAGTTGAAGCAGATAATGAAAGTGATGCAGTGTTTAAAGTTGAAGAAAACTATCACGATGCTAAAGAAGTATTAGATTATAGTGATCATACTGGAACGGATATTGAAATCTATAATCCGAATAAGTTTATTCCCAAATTAGAATTATTAATGGATAGAATTGGTAAGTTTAATAAAGATAGAGATTGGGATCAATTTCATACACCAACTAATTTAGCTAAATCTATATCTATAGAAGCTAATGAATTATTAGAATGTTATCAATGGAATGATAATGCTAATTTAGAAGATGTAAAAGAAGAATTAGCCGATGTAATGAATTATTGCCTTCAAATGTCTATGGTGCTAGGATTAGACCCAATAGACATTATGAATAAGAAAATGGATAAGACTGAAAAGAAATATCCAGTAGATAAAGCTAAAGGTGTATCCACAAAATATAATAATTAAGGAAAATAATGATAATAAGCGTAAGCATCTATTTATAATGGTAGGTGCTTTTTATTTGCATTAATAGTTATTTGAAAAAATCATATACTCCTGTTGAACCGCACTTTATATAAGGGGAAATATAATAAATTAAATCAAAATAAATAAGGATATAAGCTATATCAATGTGACTAAGGCTATATTATTAATTCATATAAGGTTATTATGTCTCTTGGAATTAAAGGATGCTATGTTTATGCATATAATAAAAATATGCAAAAATATTTAGAATAATTTATTTTTAAAATGCTTAAGCTTTAGAAATATTATATTTGCTTGTTTATGATATATAGACAAGCATTTTTATTTATAAATTGATAAAATAGATTAATAATATTTTAATTCTTAAATTATTTTGGTATAATTATAGAAATATTTTGATTATTTGATTCGAGGTGAGAATTAATAATTATGGATTTTGGTAAAGAATTATTAAAGGCAATTTATAATAACTATTGGTGTAAGATAGAATATAAAAATATTAACAATCAAGAAACTAAATATATGATTGGAGTTAATTTTATTGATATTAAGAATAAAAGGCTTCGTTGTGATATTTTTAATATTTCAAAGAATACAGAGACTATAGATGGAATTATTTATTATGATAATATTCTTAATTTAGAAATATGTGATGATACATATCATAAATCACCAATAGAGCTATTGAAATTTATTGATGAGAATGATGAAGCTTTAGGATTTTTAAAGAGGGATATTAATAAGAATAATTTAATTGATTATTATATTGATTGTTTCAAGCTTGATACTGTTCCATATATTTCAAAATATGGATTGGTTCCTGGAATTGATAATGATGTTTTAGATAATAATGCTTGTTTTCCTTTAGATTCTATCCAGTTTGAAAGGCTATCAAAGGAATCATTTTATAAAAAAGATAATAGTAAAAAGAATGATTTAGAAAAAATTGAAAGAAGTCTTGTTATTAATGAATTAAGTATAAAGAATAATGATAATACAATGTATGTATTAGCTTTTAGACATGTTAAATTAGATATAAAGAATAAATGTCTTGTTGCTGATGATGATATTTGTATTAATGTAGAATTTTATTATGATTCTGATAATGAAAGAATTAATAAAAAGGCTTCTATTAATAAATTTATTCCTGAGGAAGAATATGAATTAATTGATAATTTTAAGGAAAATAAGGCTAAAATTGTTAATGTTATTAGAGAATATAATAATACTAGAAAAGCAACATATATTTCTGAAATTAAAATTGATAGTAATCCATTTTTTATTACATTAGAAAAAAACTTTTCTATAGATGTTGATGGAGAATTTGCTAAAATTAAAAAAATTATTAATTCAGATAATATCCCTTTACCATTAAGAACCTTTTTTGGTGATTCCAAATCTAAGCTTGTTAGAAGGAATAATTATCCTATTTTTACTATTGATAATAAATTTAATATTGATCAAATTAATGCGATTAATATTGGCATGAAATCTCCTGCTAGCTATATACAAGGTCCTCCTGGTACAGGAAAGACTCAAACATTATTAAATGCTATTTTAACATCATTAATTAATAATAAAACAGTACTTGTTACTTCTAATAATAATATTCCAATGAATGGAGTTTATGATGATATATGTAATCTTAAATATAATGATAAGGAACAGCTTTTATTTCCTGCTATTAGACTAGGTAGAAGCTCATATTGTGAAAAAGCTGTTTTGACTATTAGAAGGCTATATGAAGCTGCAAGAGATAAAAAGATTTTTGAGGAAAGTTTAGATAATTATAAGAAGGCTCAAAGAGAATCCACAAAAGAGCTTGTTTCTTTATTAGATAAGCATGAGAGATATTTAACTATTAGTAATAGATTAAATAGCTTGATGTTTCTAAATGATAAATGTGACAATGAATGGTTTAAGGCTACAACTATTTCTCCCCAGATTGAAGAGCTTAGGAGAGAATTAGATTCTATTGGCGAAGTGAATATGGATAAATTTGAATCATTAATGTATAGTGATTATAATTCTTTATTTAAATCTATTCATTTTGAAACTGCTAAAAGATTTCAAAAGCTATCAAAGGAACGATATAAAGAGCTTTTTGATATAATTAAGGATGCTTGTGAAGAAAATAAAAAAGATAAGGCTAAAGATTTAAGAAGATTTTTACAGGATCCTGAAAAGCTAGAATTATTTAAAGATATATTTCCTATCATTATTACAACCAATCTTTCTTGTTCATATTTAGGTGATGGTATGGAGTTATTTGATATTGTTATGATGGATGAGGCCGGACAATGTAATGTAGCAAATGCGTTAATACCAATTTCAAAAGGAAAGCAAATTATGCTTGTAGGAGATCCTCAGCAGCTAAGACCTGTAATTGTGCTTGATAAAAATATTAATAAAAAGCTTAAAAATAAATATCATATCCCCGATGAATATGATTATATTGATAATTCTATTTATACAGCCTATACAAAGGTGGATGTAAAGAATACTGAAACATTATTGTCATATCACTATCGTTGTGATGCTAAAATTATTAATTTTTCTAATAAGAAATATTATAATAATAAGCTTATTATTATGAGTAAGATTAATGATATAGAGCCATTAGAATTTATAGATACTACAAATTCAGATAAAAGTTATGGAGATGTTAAAAATGCTGCAGAGGCTGAGGCAGCATATATTGTTGATTATATTAAGAAGCATAATGATGAAGCAATAGGAGTAATTACTCCCTTTGTTATGCAAAAACAATGTATTGAATATAATTTAAATAAAGAGAAAATTAATAACATATCAGTAGGTACTGTTCATTCATTTCAGGGCGATCAAAAAGATGTTATTATATTTTCTACTGCTATTACTAATAGAACAGAAAAGAACACTTATAATTGGCTAAAGAATAATAGAGAGCTAATTAATGTTGCAATATCAAGAGCGAAAAAGAAATTTATATTATTAGCTAATGAAAATGCATTAGAAAAGCTATCTGATGAGCATGATGATATTTTTGAGCTAATGAAATATGTAAAAACAGAAGGAAATACAACAGTTACAAATGTAAGTCCTAAATCATTTGCGTTAGGTACTAGACATTTAAGTACTGAAAGTGAAAGAGAACTTGGCATGACTATTAATCAGATATTATCTGTAATTGATACTAATAGCTTTATCAAGGAGGAAGTTAGTATTGCTTCAATTTTAAATGATATTGGAAATACTACAAGATTATTCTATCAGGAAAGATTCGATTTGGTTTTATTTGAAAAAACATTCTCTGGTAATATTCCTCTTTTAGCAATAGAATTAAATGGACCAGAACATTATAGTGATGAAGAGGTAATGAAAAGGGATAAGGAAAAGAAAAGAATATGTGATCAGCATCATTTAAAGCTTTTAACTATTCCTAGAGATTGTGCACGTGATTATGATATGCTTAAAAAGACATTAGTTAAGCTATTGAATAAGAAATAAAGGTATGTATGGAAATAAAGGTATATGAATATTTACCTACTGCTGCTAAAAATATACGTAAAATAGTATTTATTGCTGAGCAGGGATTTGAAAATGAATTTGATGATATAGATAATATTGCTAAGCATATTGTTATTTATGAGGATAATATAGCTATAGGTACTTGTAGAATCTTTTATAATAATGAAAGAAAATACTATCAAATTGGTAGAATAGCTATTATAAAGGAATATAGAGGTAAAGGCTATGGTAATATATTATTAGATGCATCAGAAACTGAAATAATAAAGAATAATGGTAATATTATTGAATTAGCTCTTCAAAAAAGAATTTCCCATTTTTATTTAAAAAATGGTTTTACTATGCTAAATGAGAAATATAATGATGAAGGCTGTCCTCATATATGGATGAAAAAGATAATAAATAATAACCTTTAGTGTTTTATAAATAATAATAAGCTTTAAACCATTGTCATAATATACATAATAAGAGGTGAATACATTTTGGATAACTATAAGATTATAAAATTTGTTAATGATGATTTTGAAATGGATATTATAGCTGATAAAGAAAACGAAACAGTTTGGTTAAGTGAAGAAGAAATTGCAAAAGCTTTTTGTGAAGAAGAGACTATAATAGCTAAATATATAAAAAGTATTTTTAATAATAAAGAGTTAGAAGAAAATGAAGCTATTATTTTTTTAAATGATGATATTAATCATATATCTAAAAAGTATTATAATCTTGATGTTATTTTAGCAGTTAGTTATAAAGTTAATTCTAAAAAAGGAATAATTTTTAGAAGATTTATAAAAAAAGTGTTAAAGGAATATTTAATTTATGGATATTCTATAAATGAAAAAAGAATGGCTTCTTTAAATAAAACAATTGAAGTTCAAAATAAAATGCTTGCATCATTTAATACTGATGATAATGTCTTAACTAATGTTGTAAATGAATATACTAAGGCATTAGATTTATTAGATGATTATGATCATAGCGCTATAAAAAAGCCAGAAGGAAATCAAACCATATATAAATTACAATATGATGAGTCTAGAAAAATAATAGATTCAATGAAGTTTAATAGTTTATCTTCTGTATTTGGTGTTGAAAAAGAAGAAGGAAAGCTTAAAGGCATTTTAGATGGTATATATCAAAATGTTTTTGGGAAAGAATTATATCCTTCATTAGAAGAAAAAGCTGCTCATTTATTATATTTTTTAGTGAAGGATCATCCTTTTGTCGATGGATGTAAAAGAATAGCTTCTGTATTATTTCTTGAATTTTTAAATAAAAATCACGCTCTTTTTAAAAATGGTAATTTAATTATTACTAATGGTAGCTTAGTAGCTATTACTATTTTAACTGCAGAATCAAAGCCAGAGGAAATGGATGTTATAATTAAACTAATTATGAATTTATTAATTGATTTTAGATAAAAATATATCAATTCTCAAACTGCTAGAATATATCCTTATGAATGGAAATTACCTGAAAAATTGGTATATTGTGATTATTTAGAGCATTTATTACTTTATGCTCTTATATGTGAAAATTTTAATAAGGATTCATTTATGTATTAGGTATAGCTGGAATAGTAGCTTATATTTTCCTGAATTAAATGAATTTTATAGTGACAGGTAAATAAAACAAGAATGGAGAAAAAATTGCTCAAATTTAATTATAAATGATGAAAATGTTTATCACACAATATTAAACTGATTTAAAAAATATATAAGCTTAAAAACAAAAAAGCCTCATTGAATTAAGTATTCTTATGAGGCTATTTTATTAAAAATATTTAGTTTAGAGTGATTTCTATTATTTTTGTTTCTAGAGGATTAACGGTTGTATTTATTTTTAAAATACCCTTTGTAATTTTTTGAGTTTCAATTTTAAATCTAGGAACACATAATTCCTTCATTGTGTTAAGTTCTTCGTTAGTTAGTGGTTCATCTGCTGATATTTCTTTATAAATATCATAGGATGATCCACTTTTTTTATTTAAATAGGTAGTTTTTATTCTAGCATGTTGGAATTGTAAATTATTAATTTCAAATGTAAAATTAATATCTGTATATTTTGAAAAGCATTTATATCTATCTTTATCTGTTAATTCAAAATACTCATTTTCTGCAAATAATTCAGAGTAATGAACATAGTTATTTAATAATATTACTATTTTATTTTCTTTATATGTTACAATATAATTTCTTCCTCTTTTAATTATATTATCCTTAAGCAATGACATAAAATATAAGGCATAAAAGGAAGCTTTTTTAATGTAATTAAAGGTATAATAGCCATTGTATCCTAAATAAGGATTATTATCAAAGAAGTTTTCTATTGTAATATCAAACATATGATTCATTACTATTCCTGATATATATGGATATATATCTAATGTATTTTTACATTGATAGCTTGATTCAAATAGAGTATCATTCAATAAATTATTATTTAGAGTGAAATTAATATTTTCAATAATAATATTATTTAGCTTTGTTGAATATTTTTTATCTAACTCTTCAATAAAATCTTTTACCTCATTAGGATTTTTAGATATACCATTATTATTACTTAAAAGATAATTTATTGAAATATAATCAAAGATATGATGAGATTTATTCTCTGAAACAATAATAGAATAATCTTCCTTTGAATATATAGATGGGGAAACAAATTTAATTGATTTTTCTTTTAACTTTTTAAAATATGAGCATATTTTATAGGTATAGGTATATTTTTCTTCTACTGAATATTCAATATCATGATCATAATTAATTGATATTAGAATATCATTAAATTCGTATGAGGTATTTTTAATTAAATATTTTAAAAATTGAGTAATTAAATCCTGAGAGTTTAAGAATATTGAAAAGTCAAAAACAAAATAAGGAGATAGCTTTAAATCATATATTATTTTAGCAATGATATCAATCATAGGTTTATTTAGCATAAAGCCTTTATCTGTTTTTTTATAAAGCCTTTCAGTTTGAGAGAAAATAGAGGTTATTTCAATATATTTAAATCTCATTTTATTTTGAATATCCTTTAATTCTTCTATGATATTAGAATTGAATAAGAAATTTATATTACCAAGCATTAAAATTGTTGTTGTAGGATTTGGTATTTTTTCATATTCATCTATATTTTCAATTGAAATTATTTCTCTTGTAACTCTTACAGTTTCTTGGATATTATTTCTTTTAATATATCTTAGATATTTAGCCATTATTATATCTAATACCTCTTTAAATAATCTTGATTTATCATCATTAGATACATATTCAAGCTCTTTATTTTTCTTTCTATATTCACTTGGGTAGCAATTATATAGATTCATAAATGCTCTAACATAGCTTCTTGAGGTTTCAAAGCCATGATCTAAAGCGATTTGCTCAATTGAGGTATTTGATAGAGTTAAATCATCTATAGAATAGTTTACTCTAAGTGTATCGTAATATTCTATAAAGGTTTTATTTAGGCTTTTTTTGAAGATTTTAGATACATGTGATTCAGTATAATTAAATTTTTCTGCTATTTGGCTTAGGCTTAGCCTTTCTGAATAATGCTCATTAATATAATTAGTAATTTTTGTTATTGTATCGTATTCCTTATCAGATATTTTAGTTGAAGAAATATCAGTTTTGAAATTGTTCATAAGCTGTGCTACGAGTGAATAACAAATTGATTTAGTGTTTAATGAGGCATTAACATTATGTTGAGAATTTAATCTAATAATACTATAAATGAAATATCTGATTGTTTCATATTTAGGATTATTAGGATATTCTACTGAATTAAGCTCAAATATTATATCCTCTGCCTTTTCATACTCTAGAAAAGATTGACAGTTGAAATAGGTTGAAAGGATAATACATTTTGATAGACTTTTTAATTGATGTATTTCCTTTGGATTAATAATAACAATATCCTTTTCCTTTAGAAAATAGGAGCTAGTGTTTATTGTTAGCTCTGCTTGACCTTTTAGAACTATTAATATTTCTGTTGAAGAATGCATATGTATTGGAATATTATCGAACTCTGTTGCGATAATTTTCATTGGTCTTTTTTTGCTTTCTTTTATTAAATCTACATCGAGCTTCATTCTATATCACCTATTTTTATTATAGAACAAAATTGTGTGAAAATAAAGTATGAAAGTGCATTTTTTTGTCGCAAGTGAAAACTAAAAATTATTTTCATTTTGCAAATAACAAAATAATGCAGTATAAAAGATATTATTTGTGATTAAAAAACGCTTTTATGTTTGCTAAAATAGAAACTGAAGATAAAGGGGTGCGTAAGTATATGAAAGAACCAATTTTTAAGGCGACACATATTGTAAAACAATTCGGTCCCACTATTGCTTTAAATGATGTAGATATTGAAATTTATCCAGGTGAAATTAGAGGATTTATCGGAGAGAATGGTTCTGGTAAGTCTACAATGTCAGCTATTATGACAGGTATTTATGAGAAAACATCTGGTTCTATGGAATATCATGGAAAGCCATGGGAGCCTGCATCTATGATTGATGCTCTTGATAAAGGAATTGGTATTATTGTTCAGGAAAGTGGTACTATTTCTGAAATTTCAGTTGCTGAGAATATTTACTTAGGTGAGCTTAAGAAGTTCTCAGGTGTTAATTATTTTGAAGATCGAAAGATTGAAGATTTTTCTCCATCCTTTGATTTGTCACTAGTTGAATTTGATTCACTTTTTAACAAATATAAGTCTGAATTAGAGGAAACTAGTGATAAATCTAAGATTAAAGAAATTATTAAGGATGGTAAATATAATTTAAAGGCTAAATATCTTGAGCTTGTCTCTTCCTTAGAAAATAGTAATATTGATAAGGAAAAGAAGGAGGACGAAAGATTCAATACTGAAGCTTTAAGACTATTTAATGAGTTTAAGGCTGAAGAGAATAGAATTGAGGAGTTCTATAATAAAAATGAGAATAATATTGAAGCTTATTTAGTTGAGCGTAGAAGAAAGAATGCTCATGAGGAGAATAAGAAAAGATATAGAAGTCTTTGTGGAAAGCTTGATGATGAATCATATATGAAAAGAGAATGGCTAAAGAATGATTGTGTTTATTTAAAGAACCATTATTTAAATGCTATTCGTGATTTAAATACTGTTCATGAATCTAAGGGCTTAAGAAACTTTAAGAATTTTTGGTTAAAGCTAATATTTGGATTATTCGTAAATGGTAAAAAGCTTAGAAAGCATGCTCAACATGCATTATCAAAGATAGGTGTTACTGATATTCAAGCAGGCATGATTACTGCTAGATATGATATGCAGCAAAGAAAACTTATTGAAATAGCTAAATGTTTAAATAAGAATCCTGAGATTTTTATTGTTGATGAGACAACTACTGCATTATCTGAAACAGGTAGAAATCTTTTATATAAGAAAATGAATGAGCTTAAGAATCAAGGTAAATCAGTATTATTTATTTCTCATGATTTAGAAGAGCTAATGGAAAAATGTGATACTTTAACAGTTTTACGTGATGGTAATATTGTTGCAAATCTTGATAAGGCTAAAAATGAATTTGATGCTGAGGCTATTAAGAAGTACATGATTGGTCGTGAACTTCAGGGTGATTATTATCGTAGTGATTATGATGGTTCATTTGACGAGAAGGTTGTATTAAAGATGGTTGATGCTTCTAAGGGTAGAGCATTAAAGAATGTTAATTTAGAGCTTCATAAGGGCGAAATACTTGGAATTGGTGGATTATCTGAGTGTGGTATGCATGAGCTAGGTAAAGCATTATTTGGTAATATAAGCCTTGATGGAGGATTTGTTTATTGTGGTGAGAATCTGGATTTATTAGTTAAGAATGAGTCATTTGCAATGAAGGAGGGTATTGGATATTTATCTAAGAATAGAGATGTTGAGGCTTTAGCATTAAAGACATCAATTTTCGATAATATCGCAATTGCTTCTATTAATAATATTGCAAAATATAATTTCCTTGTTAGAAAGTCAGATGAAAAGAAGCTTGTTAATAAGCAAGCAAGAGAATTACAAATTAAATGTAATTCTACAGAGGATTTAGTAAGTAAGCTATCAGGTGGTAATAAGCAAAAGGTTTCTTTAGCTAAGTGGATAGCAAATGATTCTGAGATTTTGATTCTTGACTGTCCTACTCGTGGTGTTGATATTGGTGTAAAGCAATTTATTTATCAATTGCTATATAAGATGAAAAAGGAAGGTAAGGCTATCTTAATGATTTCTGAGGAGCTTCCTGAATTAATTGGTATGTCTGATAGAATCCTTATTATGAAGGATGGCGAAATTAAGCAAGAATTCGAAAGAAGTAAGGATTTAACTCAGGAACAAATAGTTGAGTATATGATTTAGGAGTAAGGTATGAAAAAAAATAAAAATGAAAAAATAGTTTCAAAGATTAATCCTAAGTACTTTGACCAGGGGCTAGTTGATGAGGCCTATCTCTTTTATGAATCAAATGATAATAAGAGTAGTGAGGATAGAAAGAAATTAGCCTTAAGAATTAAGGATGAATATGAAAGATTAGATAATAATCTTAGATTTGAAATTGATAATAAAATAATTGATATTAATGATAAGTTTAATAGTGAGCTTAGAGAAATAGAGGATGTTAGATTAAAGGGTTTAAATCAAGAGAATGAAAAGTATAGTAATCTTATAAATCCTTCTAAGGAGGAAAAGAAGGAGCATTCTAATGTTGTTAAGGGTGTTGAGATTGTAGCTAAGAGAGCTAAAATTAAGGCAAATAATTATAATTATGAAGCTAAAAAGCAAGAAAAGATTAAGAGATATGATTTACATGCAGAATATATTAATTTAATGTATTATGTAAATGAATCTGTTAATCCAATGGATAATTTAAGATCTAAGACATTAGAAAATAAGGCAAGCTTTGATTTAAAGAGAAGCTTAACTAATAAGAAGTTTTGGACTAATTTAATTCCCTTCTTTATGCTAGTAGTAATGATTTTAGCTTATGCAATAGCTAAGAATGCTTGTGGATATAATGGTGATTTAACTTCTATTATTAATTCTGGTATATTTGTAGCCTTAGTAGCTACAGGAGCAGTATTTATTTACTCTCAGGGTGGATTTGATATGTCCCTTGGTAATGCAGCATTAATGTGTGCATTACTTGCAGGAGTTATTTATAAGGGAACACATAATTTGTTTTTATCACTAATTGTTTCTATTCTTGTTGGTGCTTTACTTGGTGTTATAAATGCGGTATTAGCAACAATGCTAAATTTACCAGTAATGGTTATGACACTTACAATGATGAATATTATTGCAGCTATAAATGATGCGATTATTAATGGTAAAATGTTTGATTTAAGTGGTTCATTTGGTGAGGGAATGATCACAAATCCTTGGATTTATGCAGTATTCCTATTAGTGTTCTTCTTGATGTGCTGGTTTATATTTAATTTTACAAAGGTTGGTAGAAGAAACAAATTTATTGGTTCAAATAAGGTTGCTGCTAAATTTAATGGTATTAATCTTATGAAGGCTGGTATTATTTCATTTGCTATTTCTGGTATTGGCTTAGGTATTTGTGGATTTGTTTATATTAACTCTATGAGTGGTCAAATCTTTAATCCATCTGGTTCAGTATTAGGCCAGGTTGGACTTAATGTTATTATTGCGATTGTATTTGGTGGTATGACAACATCAGGTGGTCCTAAATCAAAGATTAGCTGTGCAATAATTGGTGCGTTCTTCGTAGTTTTCCTTGAAGAATTCTTTAATGCGATTAACATGGTAGCACCTGTTGGTGATTATAAGTATATGGTTAAGGGTCTTGTATTTATCATTGTTTCTCTTGCAAATATGTGGGATACAAGAACAAATAGATTAGCATCAGGAGGTAGTATACAATGATGGATTATTCAAAGCCAATTCAATATAATAAAAATCCTATTACCTCTAATCGTAAGCTTAGAGTTAAAGGAAAGAAGACATTTTGGAGCTTATGTTGTCCAATAATAATGATTCTTATAGCAGTTTTTATGGCTAATGTTATTGGTGGTAATCATTTATTTATTGGTTCAGATGGTCATGGTACTATTATTAATTTAATGTCAATTGTTAAGGCTTCAGTATTAGTTTTAATTGCAGCTTTAGCATTAAATACAAACTTGAATTCAGGTCGTATGGACTTTTCACTTGGAGCTACAGGTATTTTAGCAGTATTATTAGCTTCATTAATTGTTCCTGGCTTTGATTCAGCTGAGCATATTTTTGAATTTATTTTATTATCAATTTTATTTGGTATGGTTATAGGCTTTATTCATTCATTAGTTTTATGCTTTACTAAGCTACCTCCAATTGTTATATCTCTTGGTATGTGCTTAATTTATGAAGGTATAGCTTATGTTATTTCTAGGAATGTTTATGGTTCTACTCAGATTAATATTTCTACTGGTAGCTATTCAGCATCTAATTTCTTTATGGAACCAATTATCATTATTCCAATTGCGATTATAGTTTGCTTATTAATGGCTGCAGCATTATGCTATACAAGATTTGGATATAATAAGCTAGCTTTAGTTTATAATCAAAAGATTTCAGTTGATACAGGTATTGATGAATTCCTTCATTGCGTTGTTTCATTTATTATTGCAGGTGGATTAATTGCTTTATATCAGGTTATTTCATCTTGTGGTTCTCAAATTACAATGAATGTTGATTTGGGATCATCTGGTACAGTATTTAAAAATTTCCTTCCAATATTTATTGGTGGAATATTAGCAAAATATAATAATCAAATTGTAGGATTATTATTAGCAGTTGTAAGTGTTACTATTCTATATTCATATGGCTTTGATGCCGTTAATATGTCATCTACAGCATCAGCATTAATTAATGGATTCTCTGTATTTGCAGTATTAGTTTATATGGTAGATAAGAATAGATTCATTAACTGGATTAAAATGAGAAAATATTTAAGAAAAGAAAAGTATTTAAATCCAAAGGAGGTACAATAATGAAGCTTAAAAGAAAGATATTAAAAATGGCTGGAATAGCTTTATTATCCGCTACTACAGTTGTTACATTATCATCTTGTTCAATTGAAAAGCTATTTGTATTAGGTGGTGGAAATGAAGCAATTCCTACAGAAATTGAAACTTTCGATGGTACAGAAAATGCAATTTTCTTCGCATTATATAACTATTATGGTTATGAGGGCCAGCACTTTACTAATAAGTGGTTAGGTATGAATGATGCTTTAGCTAATCATGGTATTACTGTTACAAATTATGAGGGTAATAAGGATGCAAAGACGTTTAAGATTAAACGAGAAGAAAATTGTGATTTACCAGAAGATGCAGTAATTTATATGGTAAATAATCAAAACTGGGACGCTGGTATTCAGTATAAGACTCCATTTGCTAAATATAAACCAATGGCTGTTATCTCTACTTGTAATGGTGTTGAATTCGCTTCAGACCCTATTAAATCATCTGGTATGAGAATTTCAAATGCGACTATGGCGGGCTTTTCAAGTGTTTATAAGGATGCATTTGAGCAGGGTACATTATCATATTTATGTGCTAAATATGCAGCACATATCTTACCTATTGTTAAGGCTTGTGTTGATGCGGTTGATAATAATGGAGCAATGAGAAATGCTGATGGTACAGCATTAAGCCTTTCAATAGAGAACTGGGCTATTCAAACAATTGATGAATATAACGAACTAGAGATAGTTGATTCAGTTGATAAAAATCATCCAACTCTTAGAAATGTAAATATTGAGCAGTTCTTTGATAAATCTAGCTCAAGCTATGGAGCAGCTAATTTAACAGAATGGGTTAGTCAATTATCAAAGGAAAATATTAAAAGCTTATATGTGTCAAATGGAACAAATAGTGATTCTGATGTTGTTAGAACAGGAAGAAAGCTTAAGTGTGGTATTATTGTTCCTTCATCTGTAAATGATCAAGTACAAAAATATATAGATTATATTATAGGTTATTGTGCTTATATTTATAATCTAGAAATAAAAACAAGCTCTGTTACATCATCAAATACTCAGGATATGTGTGCAACAACATTATGTAATCAAAATTGCGACTTTATTATTTCCCTACAGGATGATACAAATAGAAATAAATCAATTCAAAATGCTAATAAGGCAGGAGTTTATTATGGTATAGCTGGTACAACTCAAAATCCTATTGATTATGAGCTTGTTAAGGATTTACCTTATTATGTTGGTTCTATTGGTACATCTATTGATGAGGAAAGAAGAGCAGCTAGAGAGATGACTGAATATTATTTACAATGTATGATTCATAGAGCAAAGGGCGATTTAGTAAAGTGGCAAAAAGAATATAAGGGAATTACTGATTAGGAGACTACAATTATGGCACATTTTCAAATAGAAACATTCTTAAAGGCAGTTGCGAGAAAGGTGAACTTTGATGTTGTTATTCCAACATTAAACTTACAAGGATGCTTATCTAATAAGGATGACAATTATTATTCGAATTTAGATGCAAAGTATCCACTTGCTGTATTTTTACACGGATTTGGTGATAACGAAAAGGGTTGGCAAAATAATTCTCAGATTATTAAGCTATGTGAGGAAAATAAGGTTGCAGCAGTTTTTGTTAATGGTGAGAACAAATGGTACCTAAATATGGGACCGATTGATGATTTTTACAATTTGATTGAAAGAGATCTTTTAGATTTCTTATATGGTAATTTTAAATGCCTAGATAAAGATATGCCACTTGCAGTATGTGGTGTATCAATGGGCGGATATGGTGCTTTATACCATTATCTAAATAATAGTAGTAAATATTACTGCGCTGTTAGCTTATCTCCAGCTACTAAGCCAGACTACATGGATGAGAAGTATTCATTAAAGAATGTAGCCTTAGCTCATAAGGGAGAGAAATTAAATGTCTATTTATCAGTTGGAGAAGAGGATTTTATAATTAATGCCTCAAAAGATTTAGATAAGTATTTTGCTGATAATCAAATTGACATTTCATACAGGTATGTTAGTGGTAATCATTCATGGACTACCTGGGATAATGAAGTATTTAAGGTATTTGAATACTTTAAAGAAATTAAATTTATTAAATAGGAGAAAAGAAAAATGAAAACAAAAAAGATTTTATTAACAGCAAGTTGCATTTTATCTGTATGTGCTCTTGCAGCATGTGGAAATTCTAATGGAACTCAAACTACTGATACAAATAATGAAAATGTAGATGAAATTTTAAAGGGCTTTAAAACTGAATTAGGTAGTGAAAATGTTAAAGGTACATTTAAGAACAAATATAAGGTTGAAGTAGATGCTCATGGTGGTACATCTGATTTCTCATCATTCCGTCATGATATTGATTCTGTATTAGATTTTGAATTTTCTTTAGGTGATAATTTTTATTTCTATTCTAAGAAAACTTGGGAGGATAAAGATGATGCTAATTCTAAGAGTGTAACTGAAGCTATTTTATATCGTGAGGATGGTAAATATATGTATTCAACTACATATACATCTCCAGTTGAAGTTACAAACGCTAAGGAGAAATTAAATGAAATTTTAAGTGAGGTTTCTGCTGAACAAGCTGGTGGCTTATCACTTAGTTCATTTATTTATTCAAAGGGACAATATGAATTAGATACATTTGGCTTAACACCTACATTCACTTTAGATGAAATTAAAGAATCATCATATAAGGTTACTGATTCAAAAGGATTAGAAGTAACATATAATCCAGATTATATTGGATACGAAACAGATAATGGTATGTCAGACTTTGGTATTGCCGAAGGTAAAAATACAGCAGCTGATATTTCTATTTCTGTTAATGAACAGGGTTATGTAACATCTTTTAGTGAGAATATTCATGCAGCATTAGATTTTGCAATTATGACACCAAAACCAACAGTTTCTATTAATGGTACACGTGAATTACAAGTAACATATAATGCTTCAATTTCTGAAAAAAATGATAGTAATATTGAGCATAAAAATCCTGTATCTAAGGTAACTCTTGGTAATACAGAAAATGGTAGTTATACAGTTTCTTGGTTTGATTATGATAATAATTCATATGCTATGACTCCTGTTAATTCAAGCGATAGAGTTGAGGTTGGTATGTGGCTTGCAATTAAGCCAGAAGCTAGCGAAGGCTATGAAATTGATAAAGTAACTGTTAACGGAAATGAAACTGAGATTGTTGTTAATGGTATGTATTGCTTTAAGATAGGAAAAGAAACTCAAAAGGTTTCTGTAGTATTTAAGGAAAAGGGTGGAGATACACCAGTAGTTCCTGAACTATTAGGTAGTTATGAAGGTACATCTACTAATGGTACAGTAATGGATGTTAATATTTATAAGGATGGTACATTTACTGTTACATGCCCTGGCTTTGGTAATGCAAAGGCTGGAGATGGTACTTACACAAAAGCTGGATCAATTCTTACTTTAACTTCTACAAATATGCAATATTTCACAGTTGTTAATGAAACTATTGAAATGACTATGGCTAGTGATTTCCAATCATTAACTACTTCAAGCTTTTTCAATGGTGAAGAAATTACCTTCACTTTAAAGAAATAGCACACCCAACGAATATACTAGGGCTTAGGCCTTAGTATATTCTTAAAATTTTTAAAATGAGGAAAAAATTATGAAATTACCATTTGAAATTAATTTAAAGGATAAGGTTGTTGTTGTAACTGGTGCTGGTGGAATAATTTGCTCACATTTAGCTAAAGCAGTTGCAGCATGTGGAGCTAAGGTAGCTCTACTTGATTTAAATAAAGATGCTGCTCAAAGAGAAGCTGATTTAATTGTTGCTGATGGTGGTATTGCTAAAGGCTTTGAGGCTAATGTATTAATTAAGGAATCTTTAGTTAAATGTCATGAAGAGGTATTAGCTGAATTTGGTAAATGTGATATTTTAATTAATGGTGCAGGAGGAAATAATCCTCGTGCTACAACAGATAATGAATATGCTGAATTAAATGATAATATGAAGGGTATCAAGACATTCTTTGATTTAGATCAAAGCGGTGTTGAATTTGTATTTAATTTAAACTTCTTAGGAACATTACTTCCAACTCAAATATTCGCAAGTGATATGATTGGTCGTAAGGATTGTTCAATATTAAATATTTCATCAATGAATGCTTATACACCTTTAACAAAAATTCCTGCATATAGTGGTGCTAAGGCTGCAGTATCTAATTTTACTGAGTGGCTTGCAGTACATTTCTCACATGTTGGAATTAGAGTTAATGCAATTGCACCAGGTTTCTTCTCAACAAAACAAAATGAGAAATTATTATGGAATCCAGATGGAACACCTACAGCTAGAACAGGTAAGATTTTAGCTGCAACTCCAATGGGAAGATTTGGAGTTGTTGATGATTTAGTTGGAGCTACATTATTCTTATTATCAAGCGAGGCTGCATCATTTGTTACAGGTATTTGTATTCCAATTGATGGTGGATTCTCAAGTTATTCAGGAGTATAGGAGGAAATCATAATGAAGATGACATTTCGCTGGTACGGTGAAAAAGATTCTATTCCTCTAGAATATATAAAGCAAATCCAAGGCATGACAGGTGTTGTTACAGCTGTTTATGATGTACCTGTTGGTGAGGTATGGCCTATGGATAGAATTTTAAGGCTAAAGGAATTAAGTAATAGTAAAGGCCTTGAAATGGAGGTTATTGAATCTGTACCCGTACATGAGGATATAAAACTAGGACGTCCTACTAGAGATAAGCTTATTGCAAATTATGCTGAGAATATCCGTAGATTAGGCAAAGTAGGAGTTAAATGTATTTGTTATAATTTTATGCCTGTTTTTGATTGGTTTAGAACAAATTTATACTATAAGCATGAGGATGGTTCAACATCACTATCATATAGTGAGGAGGATTTTTCAAAGCTTGATAAGCATAATTTAAGATTACCAGGCTGGGATGAAAGCTATACAAGTGAGGAATTAAATGGTTTATTAGAGGATTATAAGGGTATGACTCATGAAAAACTATTTGATAATCTTGTTTATTTCTTAAAGGAAATTATGCCCGCTTGTAATGAAGCTAATGTCAATATGGCTATTCATCCGGATGATCCACCTTGGGATATTTTCGATTTGCCACGTATTGTTGGTCGTGAATCTGATTATGATAGATTATTTCTAGCTGTACCTGATAAGCATAACGGAATTACCTTCTGTACAGGTAGCTTAGGTGCTGGTAGATTTAATGATTTACCAAAGATGGCGGCTAAATACGCTGATAGAATTTATTTTGCTCATTTAAGACAATTAAAGTTTACAAATGAGACTGATTTCTATGAAAATGGACATCAAACTAGCTGTGGTAATGTTGATATTTATAATATAGTTAAAGCTTTAGTAGAAAATGGATCTGAATGTTATCTTAGACCAGACCATGGAAGAAATATCTGGGGTGAGGATGCAAAGCCTGGATATGGATTATATGATAGAGCGCTTGGTGCGGCTTATCTATGTGGTTTGTTTGAGGCAGTAGAAAAGGATTTAAAGAAATAACATTTTGGCCCAATAATATAATTGGGCCTTTTTTGAGGATATAAATGAAATATACTAGATTGAGTGAGCCACTTATAATTGGCTCTAAGGTAGCTAAAAATAGAATATTTATGCCACCCTTATCTACTAATTTAGGTAAGAATGGATATGTTACTGATGAACTCATTGCTCATTATAAAAGAAGAGCTCAAGGTGGCGTAGCATTATTTATAACTGAGGTTGTTACAATAGAACCAACCTATGTATATCTACCAGGAGATATGTCTATACATGATGATTCTTATATTGAGGGATGGAAAAAATTAGTTGATGCTTGTCATGAGTATAATGCTATGATTTTACCACAACTATTTCATCCAGCATATATGGCATATCCTTTACCAAATACTCCAAGGCTTATAGCTCCATCATGGATTGGACCTAGCTATTTAAAGGAATCTCCTAGAGAGGTTGGCGTTGAAGAACTTAAGGTTATTATTAAGCAATTTGCTGATGCAGCCTATAGGGTTAAGCTTGCAGGTGGAGATGGAGTAGAGATTCATGCTGCTCATGCTCATGGATTATTAGGAGGCTTTTTATCACCATATTATAATAAAAGAACAGATGAATATGGTGGAAATTTAGAATCAAGATTAAGATTAACTCTTGAGGTAATTCAGGCTGTAAGAGAAAAATGTGGACCTGATTTTATTATTGATGTTAGAATTTCAGGTGATGATTATTTCGATGGTGGAAATAATCTAACTGATATGGTTTATGTAGCTAAGAGATTAGAATCTATAGGTGTTGATATGATTCATGTCTCAGGAGGTATGACTATCCTTAGAGGCTCAGCTATTCCACCTTCAGGAACCAAGATGGGAAGCCATCAGGATGCCGCAAGAGAAATAAAGAAGCATGTTTCTATACCTGTTGTTACTGTAGGTAGAATTCTTGAGCCTTGGATAGCTAATGAGCTAATTGATAATGAGGTATGTGATGCAGTATTAGTTGGACGTGCTAATTTATGTGATCCTGATTTTGCAAATAAGGCAATTGAAGGAAGAGAAGACATTAGACCATGTATTGGCTGCTTAAAGTGCTTAAATGGTATTATGTTTGGTAAAAGAATTGCTTGTTCAGTTAATCCATCATTCGAGCTTATTAATGAGGATACAATTGAATTAAGTAATGAAAAGAAGAATGTATTAGTTGTTGGGGCAGGACCTGCTGGACTTGAGGCAGCTTATATTTTAAAGAAAAGAGGCCATAATGTTATAGTGGCTGAAAAATCTAATAGAGTTGGTGGCTTATTAAATGCTGCATCTGTACCTATTGCTAAAAACGATTTGACTAAGCTAACAAAGTATTTGTATCATAGAGTATTAAATGAGGGTGTAGAAATTAAGTTAAATACTACAATTACTAAAGAACTTATTAAAGAAAAATATAGTGATTATGATATTATTTTATCTTGTGGAGCCAAGCCAATTATTATTGATTCATTAAATAAATTTAAGTTAACCGGTACATGCGAGGATGTTTTACTTGGTAAAATTAATCCTGGTAGAAAGATTGTTATTATTGGTGGTGGGTCAGTTGGATGTGAGACTGCAGATTATTTAGCGCCACTTGTTAATGATTTAGCACCACGTAATCGTGATATTACTATAATTGAGGCAATGCCATTTATGATGATGAAAGATGCTCAGGCTAGTAGATCAGCTCTAATGAAAAGGTTGATGAATAAGGGTGTTAAGTTAATAAATAATGCGAAGGTAGTAGAGGTTACTAATGACACTATTACTTATGAGCTTAATAATATTAAATATACAATTAATGATGCGGATAGCTTATTATTTGGAATTGGCTATAGAAGAAATGATGATTATATTAATGAAATAAAAGAATTAGGCAATAATGTTTATTTAATTGGAGATGCTTCGAAATCTCAATCTATTAAGGAAGCTATTAATAGTGCCTTTGAATTAACTAAGAATTTTTAAATAAAGGGGATAAAAAAAATGAAATTATTAGAACCAATTAAAGTAGGTCATACTACATTAAAAAATAGAATTATGTTTCCACCACTAACTACAGGTTATGAGGAAAGAGATGGATCAATTGGTAAACAATCATTTAATTTTTATAAAAGATTAGCAGAAGGTGGAGCTGGATATATTGTTATAGGTGATGTTGTTCCTACAGCAACATTATCACCAACACCAAAGCTATTTATGGATTCTCAAATTGAATCATATAAGAAATTAGCTGATGCTTGTCATGAATATGATTGTAAGCTTGGATTACAAATATTCCATCCAGAATATGATTGTGATGCATTAATGCAAATGATGAATGAGGGTAAATCAAGACCTGAGATTTTCCAAAAACTTCATTATGATATGCAACATTATGTAACTGAGGTTAATAATGCACAAATTGAGGTTATTTTAAATAAAATTACTGCTTGTGTAGAGCGTGCGGTTAAGGCTGGTGTTGATGTTATTGAGGTTCATGGTGATCGTTTAGTCGGATCATTATGCTCAACAATTATAAATCATAGAACAGATGAATATGGTGGCTCTTTTGAAAATAGAATACGCTTTGCTTTACAGGTTGTTGAGGCAATTAAAAAGGCAAGCTCAACTATAACAATTGATTATAAGCTACCTATTATTACTGTTCAGCCAGATGGAAGCTTATTAGGTAAGGGTGGATTATTAATCGATGAGGCAGTTAAGCTAGCTAAGATTCTTGAAGAAAATGGAGTACATATGATTCATGTAGCTCAGGCTAACCATACAGGTAATATGAATGATACTATTCCAGCTATGGGAACAAGAAGCTATCATTTTATGGAAAATGAATGTAAGCTTATAAAAGAAGTTGTTTCTATTCCAGTTTCAACAGTTGGTCGTATTTCTGTTGAATATGCAGAAAAGATGCTAGAGGATGGAACATGTGATATGGTCGCATTTGGTCGTGGTCTATTGGCTGATCCTGATATTCCAACAAAGCTTCTTAATGGTGAAGGTAATTTAATTAGACAATGTATTTGCTGTAATAAGGGATGTACAGATTCAATAATGGCATCACGTCCTATTTCATGTGTATTAAATGCTGAAAATGGCTATGAATATGAAAGAGTTATAACAAAGCCAGAAAGAAAACATAAAGTATTAATTGTTGGTGCTGGTATTGCTGGACTTGAAGCAGCAAGAGTAGCTTCAATAAAAGGACATGACGTAACAGTTATAGAGGAAAAGAGTGAACTTTATGGTCAAATTAATGTCGCTTCTTTACCACCAAGAAAGAGTGAAATGCTTAGAATTTGTAAATATTATGATGAGATAATTAAGAAATATAATATTAATATTCAGCTTAAACATCCATTTGATAAGAAAGAAGCTAATAATTATGATGATGTAATTATTTGTGTTGGTAGTAAAAATTCTGTTCCTAGAATTCCAGGTATTGATAATACGCTTGATGCTTGGGATGTATTAAAGAATCCTAAACTTGTAAATGGTAGAGTCTTAATAGCTGGTGGTGGACTTGTTGGTTGTGAAACTGCTGAGCTTTTAGCTTTAAATGGCTATAAGGTTGGAATAATCGAAATGATGGATACAATCGCAAAAGAGGAATCAAAAACAATTCTTCCTACAATGATGGCTGAATTTAAGAAATATGATGTTAAGGCTTATACATTACATAAAATAGTTGAAATTAAGAAAAATGGTATTGAAACTCAAGTAGTTGATAAAGATGGTAATATCATTAATAATGAATTTATTGAAGGTGATACTATTATTAGAGCATTATCATCTAAGAAGAATAAGCTTGATATTGAAGGTATAACTGCTAATATAATTTATGCTGGTGATTGTAAGGATGGAGTTCCTTGTACAATTGAAAATGCTGTAAAGAGTGGTTATGATGCAGCAAATTCATTAAATTAATAAATATAATGTTTAAGGGCAATAATTTTTATTGCCCTTTATTCATATTCTATATTTTTTTATTTAAATTATCATTTATTTATTATATAATCATTATAACGAAATCTATTAAAAATAAATAAGGAAGTATAAAATGAAAGTAAAAAAAGTATTATTACCAGTTTTTCTTTTGACTTTATTATCTAGCTGTAGTGTTAATACACCTTCTAGCAATATAACAAAGAAAACATCTACACCTACTATAGCATCTACAAATTCTATACCAAAATCATCTGCTGCTATAGAAAATCTAGAGGATATTAAGCCTCAAAATGAAGTTGAATTCTCTTCATTTTTTGATATTCAAAATGCTATTAATACTGAAATAAATATATCTAGTATTGAGCTTCAAAAATTAAATCGTGATTATTTGAATTATAAAAATAAAGGATTAAAATCACCTATTTACCGTTTAGCTGATAGTGTTACAATAGCTATTAATATTGCAAATCAGGAATATAAATATGTATATTATAATGTCGGAGTTAAAATGAAGGGAAATACATCTAGACATGAATTCATAGATAAAGATAGTAATATTTATGATAATATACATTTTAAGCTAAGCTTTGAGGAAACATTTGATGATCCTAATTACTATAGTGAAAATGAATATAATATTTCTAATGAGCTAAAAGAAAAATATAATAATCGTAAATTTATTGATATGTCGAAGCTTGATTTACGTTATAATAAAAATAAGGATCAAAGTTATATAAAAGAATATTATGCTTTAAGTATGTATCGTGATTTTGGTATATTAGCTCCTCATTGTACATTTTCTAGCTTAACAATAAATCAAGATGGAAATAATAAAATAAATTATGGTGTATATTATGTTGAAGAGCCATTAAATAAATCATTTATTAAAAGAAGCCTATCTAGTAAAGATACCTATATAGGAATGTCAAATTATAGTGAGGAAAAGATGGGAAAATATGGAGTAAGTAATTCTAAGTATGGACAGCTATATAAAGCTTCCTATGGAGTTGGAAATATTACTGGCGCCCCTGATATGACAAGAAATGATTCATCTTTATTTGGAGTTGAAAATATTGATTCTAGCGTACCTCCATATGAACTAAAGAGTAATACAGATAATCCAGATCATACTCTTATTACTAACATGATTAACACTTTGAATAATGGTTCTTATCAAGATATAGCTAATGTTATAGATTTAGATTATTTTTATATGTATGAAGCAGTTGCGAGTGTATTAGGTGATCCAGACGATTTAAGAAATGATTATAATAATTATGGCTTATATTTTAGAAAAACTGATGGAAAAATGGTGATTATTCCAATAGATAAGGATAGAGAACTTGGCGTATCTATGGATTATGATCCTAGTGGTAATGCTATGTCACTTGTTAGTGTTTTTTCTTCTCAAACTTCAGCTGGTAATCAACTTAATAATTTATATAATAAAATTTTATTAGCTGATGGTAAGTCTTCATTTGTTGATTCTTTAAAGACTGTTATTAATAGTAAATGGGTTACAAATGAATATTTTAATTCTATTTATGAAATAGTAAAGAATCATTATGAAGATGTAACTAAGGATGCATTATGTAATGTTTCATTCTCATTAAATGAGACTTATAATGGTTCAAAAGGAAATAAATCATTTTCTACTTATATTAAAGAAAAGCTTAATACAATTAATAATGATTTGAAAAATTATAATAATGAATTGAATAATCCTGATTCTAATAATATTATTTATGGTTCATCAGAATTCTATTTGACTGGAACAATGGATAATTGGAGTATGACTAGTAGTGATTATCGTTTTACAAAAATAGATAATAATAAATATAGCTATTCAATGATAATTCCAAATAATTTTGAATGTAAAATTTATTGTAATGACAAGAAAATATGGCTAAGAGCAGATAATGATAGCTATTTACGTGAAGATGGAAGTAATATGAAATTTAATGATGTTGGAAAAACTATAATATTTATAATTGATACATTTACAGGCAAATTATCTTATACTATTAGCTAGGTAAATAATTATAACTATAGAGGATAATATTTTTAAAAAGGCTAAGGCTGATGCAATAAGCTAATTGAATATGGCTTTATTAAGGAAAACGATATACATTCTTATTCAAAATATATAAAAGATAATTGCTTTAGAATAGATATAATAATTAAAGATTCTATAGTTATTGGTAAAATATATGATTTAGCCTTTGATGATGAATATTTAAGTGAATTAATAGATTAAAGCTATTTATATTCTAAAAAATAAAAATACCTCAAATGAGGTATTAGGAAAGCTTAGCTAAAATAAGCTTTAAATAATTATAACAAAATGAATAAGGGTCATCGCAAACAGTTATTCCGACTATTTCCATGGCCTTTTTTTGATTTTCATTAGGATGAATCATTGGATATAGGCTATGAGTTAGCATTATTAGGGAATTAGTCATTATTTTTATATCTGATTCTTTAAGTGTAGGATAGCTTTCTTTAAAAGAATTAAATAAATTCTTGAATGAATTAACAAAGTTTTTTTTAAAATTAACTAATTTATCTAAAGAAACATGAGTTTCAATATCCATTAAATGAATAGATATTATTTTTAATAATCTTAAATTATTTAAATAAATATGAGTTATGTTATTTATAACATTTTCTTTTTTTAGAATTGCTAGTCTTATATCTTCTAAAAAGTTTAAATAGTTATCCTTTAATAAATCAAGCATTATTTCTTCCTTAGAATTATAATAACAATATAATGATGATCTAGCTATTGAAATATGCTCACTTATTGTTTTCATTGATATATCTTGATAATCAAGTTCATCAAACATATTATTAACGGCTTCTATTATTTCTTTTTTTCTTTCCTCTATTTGTTCAAGGCTACATGCACGTTTCATATTATCACCTCAAAAACATTATAATATTTTATTGCACTATGTCAAATAAAATGCATAATACAATTGATGATAATGTTAATAAGAAAATATAGATGAAATTATCTATAATTTATTTTTCTAGAATTGGTAAAAAATATTCAGTTGGTAATATTAGTAAGGAAAATATAGAGATTATAGCTAAAATTATTAAAGTTAAAACTAACGCTCATATATTTAAGTGTGAGCTTGTAGTTTCTTATTTTAATAATTATAATGAATGATGTAAGGAAGCTAGATAATCCTAAAGAATGGATGCAAGACCAAGGCCTACTTAATACATTTATTAAATGGATGAATAAATATCCTAATTTTACATGTCATATTGATTTTAATTCTTTTGATGATAATGGTTTTCACTCAAAAGGATATTTATTTGAATATAATGTTTATGGAATAAAACAAAATTATTAAATAATGATATTATTAATAAATATTCATTAATATTAGACTATGCGATTGAAAAATGGGATATGGATTATTTTAATCCAGAAACTGAAGGTATAAAGCCTAATTCAATGCAAAGAAGAGCTTTAAAGGAATTAAGAAGAAATAGAGATTTAGGAGTTAAGAAGGCACTTTTAATCAGTGCGACCGGTAGTGGGGAGCCTGCAACTCATTGTTATCATTAAAATTGGTAAAAATGATTTTTTTATATAATTGTTAGTCATTATCAATAGCTTGCATATGAAAATTATTAAGCTTATTTTTTAATTCGATTGGCTCAATTACTTTAGCATGTCTACCAAATTGTAATAAGTATAAATATAGTTTGTTGAGGTCTGTATCAAAAATATATTCACCTGTTTCATCATTGATATTTGTAGGTACTGGTCTATCCTTATAACAAGCATTAAATTTTTTTATACCTTCTTTACTAAATTTAATTATTGCGTGATTTGTTTCATTACACAAAAATTCAGGTCCATCTTGTAATTGAAATTTAAAGTTTTCAAGTTCTTCCTGGTTAAATGAAAAGTATTGCTTTAAAATTGTTGCGGATTTAATTCTAGATAATTTAATTGAAAAATTCACATTTGAATTATTAGTTACATTTATTCCAACAATATAATTATAAGTTTCTTCTCTCGATGGAATGATAGAAAATGGTTTTAAATGTATTTCAGCGTCTCGAGTATTTCTGATAATTATCACATTTTGATTCGAAATTGCCTTTTTAATTTTAATTATATGATTCCAATATAGACATGCTTCTCTTTCATAAGAAGGAGCCTTTGCATATTCATTAAATAGATTTCTTATAAACTCACTCATTGATTCAATTTTTAATTCATTATTTTCTATTTCATCATACATTGATGCTGTATCTTTAGTAGGATAAATATAAATCTCAAAATTATGATATTTAGAATTAAAATCTGAATGATATATTTCATTTATTTTTGTATTTAATGAATTGGCAATTTTACTGATTTTGTTTTTATCTTTAATGTGAGAATAGAGTTCATTAAAAATATAATCATTAATTTCGTTGTATCTAGATTTTAAATTGTTATAATAGCTCGAGATTAATGTGTTGTAAAAATTATTTTGATTTGGGTCACCATTTTCTTTAATAAAATTAAATGTATACATATCATTTAATAAAGTATAATAAGTTGTGAATGAAAGTCTAATTTTGTATTTTGTTTTTGCCATATATACCTCCTTGGTGTGTAATAATCACACTCTAAATATTTAAATTATACCAATAAAATGGCTTTATTACTATAATATTACATAAAAATACCACACCAAATATTTTGTAATATGGGGTTTTGTCATAAATACTATATTTCTTTATAATTATAGATGTAGGGGGCAAACTACAACTATTATACAAGGTGGTGTGAAAATGTTTTTTTTAAATCATTATAAAAGGAAAAAACATAGGAATATTGAAGGAAAAAAATATGAAAGAAAAGTTGCTAGAAAACTGCGTTTAAATGGAATAAAAATAATTGCCATGGATAAGGATATTTATGATGGAAATAGAAGAATAACTGATATTGACATTGAAACTAAATATGCTAATATTGAAGTAAAGACTTGTGAAAAAAAGTCTGGAATTGGAAAGCAATTAAGAAAATATCAACGGTATTCAGTGAAAGAACCTATTGGTATGGCTCCAAACCTTAACAATACTGAAAGAAAACAACTAAATAAAGAAGGCTTTAATGTTTTTTCAAAGGAAAAAAATTTAGTTAAATATCTAAAAGAAAAAAATAAAAATCCTAATATGAAAAAAATAATATTTGATCCTAAAAAACAAAAGAAGGGAAGTAAGAATAATGAATAATATTAGTTATATTACAAAAGAATTTATAACAAAGGATTCTTTAGAGAAAATTTTAAAATTGGCTAATTTAAAATATAATTTAGGTGGCATTAAACCATTTGAAAATTACTGGGTACCTAATAAGAAAAATAAAGCATTATTGGTTATTGATATAAATGATGTAAATGAATTTGGAGAATCTGAAACTGAAAAAGAGGCCTTAAGAGAATTTGAATCGGCTGATGTTACTTTACCATTTGCCAATGCTCATGTTTTAGATGTTGAATATAATAATTATAAAATTTTAAATTTGTTTGAAGCTGCTTTCATAAAATTATATCCTGATGCATTATATTATGATGATGAAAAAGATTCTTTCATCAAATTAAATATGTAATTAGAATTGTTTATTGGTTTGCTCTTATTTAAATATTATAAAAATTTTTAATGCTTAGGTTAACACTTAAGCATTTTTATGTGTAAAATAGATACAAAATCTGGTATACTATAATGAATGAGGTAGATATAATGAAGGATTTATTCTTAACCAATTATACAGATAAAACATTTTTAGATAAAATTAAATATTCATTTAATAAATGTAAAACTTTTTCATTATCAGTAAGCTTTATCAAAAAAGCAGGGCTTATATTAATAGAACGCGAAATAGAAGAAGCCTTAGATCGAGGTGTAATTGGTAAAATAATTACTTCAACATATCAAAACTTTACAGATATAGCATCACTTAATACATTTATTAAATGGATGAATAAATATCCTAATTTTACATGTCATATCGATTTTAATTCTTTTGGTGATAATGGTTTTCACTCAAAAGGATATTTATTTGAATATAATGATTCATATGAATTTATAGTAGGATCTTCTAATATAACAAGATTTGCGTTACTTAAGAATATTGAATGGAATGTATCATTAGTATCTAAAGAGGAATTATCATCTATAAATGCAGCATATAATGAATATATTGATTTATGGAATAAAACAAAATTATTAAATAACGATATTATTAATAAATATTCATTAATATTAGATTATGCGATTGAAAAATGGGATATGGATTATTTTAATCCAGAAACTGAAGGTATAAAGCCTAATTCAATGCAAAGAAGAGCTTTATAGGAATTAAGGAAAAATAGAGATTTAGGAGTTAAGAAGGCACTTTTAATCAGTGCGACCTGTAGTGGAAAGCCTACAATTTATTGTTATCATTAAAATGGGTAAAACCGAGTATGTAATTGAAAATGGAATTTAAAATTTTATGATTTTTTCTAGTTAAATTTATTTGATTATGATATAAGAAGTCGTGAGTTAGTCGTGAGTTAGTCGTGAGTTAAAAATAAATTTTAAATGAGGTGATTTTATGGCTATACCTGTTTCTATAAATACTCTTCTTGAGGGGAACACTGTTGAATGGGCAAGAATTGAATTTAAAATGAATTGGAATCCTGAAACAACTTTAAAGACAATCAGTGCTTTTGCAAATGATATAGATAATTGGGGAGGAGGTATATTGTTATTGGGATTGAAGAAGATAATGGTAATATTAAAAGACCAATTGTTGGATTAAATATTCATGAAATTGATAGAATTCAAAAAGAAATTTTAAAATACTGCAATTTTCTAAGACCAATATATATTCCAATTACAGAGCCTGTTATTTATGAAAATGCAAATTTATTATTAGTTTGGTGTCCTGGCGGTTATGATAGACCATATCAGTGTCCAAAACAACCAAATAATAGAAATTCTGAGAAAATATATTATATTAGAAAATTATCTAGTACTATAGAGGCTTCAATACTTGATGTTAATGAATTAATTTCTCTTTCACATAATGTACCGTTTGATGATCGTGTAAATTTGAAATCAAATATTACAGATTTAAAATATCCATTAATAAGAAATTATTTAGAAAATATTGGCAGTAATTTAATAAATAGAATCGATAACATGAGTGTTGTAGATTTATCAAAAGATTTAAGAATTGCTGGTGGACCAAGTGAATTTTTTAAACCTTTGAACGTTGGATTGTTATTTTTTAACGAAAAGCCGGAAAACTTTTTCCCATATAGTAGAATAGAAGTGGTTAATATTCCGGATTTGACTGGTCAAGGAATGGAAGAAAGAATATTTTCAGGACCTTTAGATGAGCAACTAAAAAATGCATTGTCATATTTAAAAAATAATATCATTGCTGAAAAAGTATATAAAATTTCTGGTCAAGCTGAGGCTGTAAGAGTTAAAAATTATAGTTATGATGCATTAGAAGAATTTGTTTCAAATGCGGTTTATCATAAGTCCTATCAAATACCAGAGCCTATTACAATTAGGATAGAAAAAGATAAAATTGAAATTACTAGTTTACCTGGACCAGACAGATCTATTTCTGATGATGATATTAAAAGTTTTAATATGAGATCAAGAAGATATAGAAATAGAAGAATAGGTGATTTTTTAAAAGAATTGCATTTGATTGAGGGAAGAAATACAGGTATACCTACAGCAATAAAATCAATAAAAGAAAATAATTCACCAATGCCAATTTTTCTTACGGATGTGGATAGAAGTTTTTTTTCTGTAATTTTGCCTATTAATAAAGCATTTTTTACAAGTGAGGATAATTATATATCTAAAAGAAGAAATAAAGAAGAAATAAAAAATGAAATATTAGATAGTTTGAAAAAGGAATCTTTATCAGCGAGTTCCTTATATTTAAAAATGGGATATAAAGGTAATATATCTAAAACGTTTAGAAGTTGTATTATAGAATTAATTGAAGAAGGAATGATTGAATTTAAGGAAAAAGATAAAAATTCTTCTTCAAATGCTTTAAATTTAAAAAATAAGCTTGAATTTTTTGAAATTTATTTAGTTTGATTTTTAAACGTTCTGGTGGTTTTACTGTCACATACCTTCCAAATTGCTTTAAATAATTAAATAATTTATTTTTATCACAATCAAAAATGAATATTACAGTTATAACTAATGAAATTGCTAATAGTATAGGTGTTTCAAGAACAACAATAATTTGACATTTAAAATATATGGATGACATAAAATATATTGTTTAAAGTAAGAATGGCTATTGTAAAAATATTAAAAAATAGAATCGGTTTTTTAATGCTTGGGCTAAAAACTTAAGCATTTTTTTCTGTAATTAAATGTTAAAATATGGTATACTGAAGCTAACGAGGAGTTTTAGAAAATGAAGGATTTATTTTTAACTAATTATTCAGATATTAAGTTTCTGGATAAAATTAAAGAATCATTTAATAAATGTAATACTTTTTCATTATCAGTAAGCTTTATAAAAAAAGCATGGCTTATATTAATAGAACGAGAGATAGAAGAAGCCTTAGATCGAGGTGTAATTGGTAAAATAATTACTTCAACATATCAAAACTTTACAGATATAGCATCACTTAATACATTTATTAAATGGATGAATAAATATCCTAATTTTACATGTCATATCGATTTTAATTCTTTTGGTGATAATGGTTTTCACTCAAAAGGATATTTATTTGAATATAATGATTCATATGAATTTATAGTAGGATCTTCTAATATAACAAGATTTGCGTTACTTAAGAATATTGAATGGAATGTATCATTAGTATCTAAAGAGGAATTATCATCTATAAATGCAGCATATAATGAATATATTGATTTATGGAATAAAACAAAATTATTAAATAACGATATTATTAATAAATATTCATTAATATTAGATTATGCGATTGAAAAATGGGATATGGATTATTTTAATCCAGAAACTGAAGGTATAAAGCCTAATTCAATGCAAAGAAGAGCTTTAAAGGAATTAAGAAGAAATAGAGATTTAGGAGTTAAGAAGGCACTTTTAATCAGCGCGACCGGTAGTGGAAAGCCTTCAATTTATTGTTATCATTAAAAAAATGGCTTGAATACTAGATAATTTGCATTTTTGGGTATGCAAAATTTTGTATTTTATGGAACCGACAACTCATTGTTATCATTAAAATGAGTAAAAGCTTTTTAATTTCGGCGAAAATGATTTGATTAGTAAAACAAATATATTAATCACAAATTATAAAACAAGTATTATAAAAAAATAACAAAATAAATAATTTTATTTAATCAGTTTTACAAGGTTGATTTTTTTGTCGTTTTGTGCTAAAATTATATTAATATAGGAGTGATAATATGGATGAAAAATACTTTTCTAATGCGCCAAAATCTGATTTAAATAAGTATAAAAAATATTGTGAAATTTTGAATTCTAAAATTAATGATCCTGATGTATATAATATTGGTATTATTGCACCTTATGGTGCAGGAAAAAGTTCACTTATTAAAACTTATGAAAGCATTGAAAGAAAAAAAGACAAAATTCTTAAAATTTCTTTGGCTTCTTTTAATGTTGAGACTAATGCAAATATAAATGATACAATTAATAAATATGATGATAGTGCGTGCCTAAATAAAGCATTTTTTGATAAAGACGAAAAAGCAATTGAATTAAGTATTTTACAACAAATAATCTATTCTAGAGAAGTTTCTAAATTTCCTAATACAAGAATATCTAGAATTGATAATTCATCCTTAAAAAAGATAATTTTTAATGTGGTTTCCATTACTGGATTAATTATATTTGGAACATTAACTTTTTGTTTTTATAAAAATTCCACAAAAATAGACCCTATAATATTATATATTTTCTTCGCATTAACTGCTCTTTTTCTTTCTTGCTTTTTATTTAATTTGTTTCAATCAGGCTCTATAAGGAAGGTTAAACTTTTTAATATTGAGGTTGAATCTGAAAAAGATAATAATTTATCTGTTTTAAATAGGTTTGCTGATGAATTAATTTACTTTTTTAGTGCTTCAAAAATTGAAGTTTTAGTAATTGAAGATTTAGATAGATTTGAAAACTTAAATATATTTACTAAATTAAGAGAAATAAATCAATTAATAAATAACAGTTCTATTGTTAAACAAAAAGTAACTTTTTTATATTGTATTAAAGATGATATGTTTAATTTTGATGTTGATAGAGCTAAATTTTTTGAATTTGTAATTTCTTTGATTCCAATATTAAATGCTCAAAATTCGAGAGATATAATTAATTCATTTAATGGCGCTTTAAAAGAAGATATGAGATTGGAAAATGATTATATAAATAAAATTAGATTTTTTGTTAATGATTATCGCTTGTTGAATAATACCTTTAATGATTATAAATTATATTGGAGTTTATTAAATACATCTCAAAGCAAAGATTTAAAAAATGAAAAATTATTCTCAATGATGCTATATAAGAATAAAGAGCCAAAAGATTTTGCTTTGTTACAAAAAAGAGATGGCTTAGTATTTAATTTGTTTGAATCAAAAAATGAAAGTATTAAAGAGAAAATTAATTCTATTAATTGTGAAATTAAAACTATTGAGAAAGAAATAGAAGAAATTGAAAATAATTCTTTTTATACGATAGATACGTTAAAAAAAGAATTAAAATTATATTTAATAGAAAATATTCCTTATGTGAACAATTATAAACCTGATAATAGTGTTTCTGTTGATGAATTGCAAACATTTGAAAATAAAAATCAAAAAGTATATTATTATTTTAACGGATACAAAAGTGGAAAAATTAGTGATTTTGAAACCAAAGAAGGTAAAGATTATTTTAAAATTGAAACTGTCATAAAAAATTTTAATAATAATAAAATAGAACAAAAAAGACAAAAAATTAATGATCTTAAAAATGAAATTATTTTATTAAGTGATTCGACATTGAAACAAATATCTGATAATTATGAATTAAAAACTGTATTTAAAAATAATGAAAGTGAATTGATTGAATTTTTAATTGTTAACGGATATATCGAAGAGGATTATTTAGATTATTTATTTATACCATCAAATATGTTATCAAAAAATGATGAGTGTTTTATTTCTAATGTTTTATTAAAAAATGGTAATAATGTTGATATTGAATTGAAATACATTGAAAATGTTATTAGCGATTTAGAAATTGATGCTTTCAAACATACATATTGTTTAAATATTGATTTATTTAAATATATATTTGTTAACAAAAAAAACTATCATAGAGAATATTTAATTTGCTTAGATTTGATTAAGCAGCAAAGTGATGATATAAGAAATTTTATTGTTAAATATGTTAAGAAAAACAAGTTTGATGGATTTATTATTGAATTATTTAAACTTAGAAATCCTAATTTTAAATTTCTAATTTCAAAAAATGAATTTACAAATGATGAGAAAATTCAACTATTTAATATTATTTTGAATTATAAAGAAGAAAATTTGCTTTCGTTTTATGATGAAAATTCTATTCTTTCCAATGAAATTTCAAAATGTAAACCATCATTACTAAATCTTTCAACAAACGTTGAACAATTAAAAAGAATTAATGTTAAATTTGAAAATCTGGATGATGTTAACAAAGATGATATTAGTTTAATTATAAAAAATAATTTATATGTTATTTCAAAACAAAATGTTGAAATTATTTTGAGTGAATTAAAATTGCCTACTTTATTATCATCAGCTTATGAAAAATTAAATGACAATCATTATGTGGAAAATAATATTGATGATTTTTATAGATGTTTAATTGATTATATTCCTAATGAAACAAATGAAGACTTGATATGTAAAATACTTGATATTTCTAATTTTACTCAACAAACAAATTTAATAGAAAAAAATGATAATATAAAATTTTCTAATATCGAAAAATTTAATGGGGATATATTAAATTGTATTATACAATTGAAGAAATATCTTGGTAATTGGAAAAATTTAGAATTTTTAAATTCAAAGCACCTTATTGATGATTTAACTATTGTTGTTAATGATAATGTTGAGTATTTATCTACAATTCCTGTTGATGAATTTGATATTAAAAATGATATTCTTAAATCAAATATAAATTTGAAAATATTAAAATCGTTCAATAATAAATTTACATTAAGAGAAGTTGATTTTTTTGATCAAAACATTTGTGAACTTATTAAATGTGGTAAAATTGAGATAGAAGATTTTAAAATTTTAAATAATTATCCATTGTCTCTTGTTTTATGGTATGAATTAAATCCAGATTCTTTTGACGTTGAAAATATTGATTATAGTGACAATATTTTAATTGAAATTATTAAATCTAAAATTGACAAGAAATCAATTGAAGATTACATTAATCATGTTTCAAATACTATTATTAGTAGCGAAAATATTGATAATATTGTTCACATTGGTATTGAAAATAATATAAGTTTTAATGATAAAATCTACTCTGAAGTTTTGATAAAGAAAAGATATGATTTTGATACTTTCGATTTACTTATGAATAAAATTCAAAAACGTGATATTTTGAAGGATTGTTCATTTATTGAACGTCTTTTAGATGACATTAATGAAATAGATGAAATTGAATCAAATGATTATATTAATTTCAATATAGACAATAATAAGCAACAAAATACTTATGAATTGTTAAAAAGATTGAAAAAGTTTAAAATTGTTTCTTATACTACAAGCAAAAATAGAAAAAAAATATCAAACTTTAAAATTTGTGCATAAGGATTATTATAATTTAGAAATGAGAACTAGCATTTATAAGACTTTAATTAAGGATTCAATTGATTTATTGAATGATTGAATTTGATAAAGAATGTTTATAGAAATCATCATTTATTGTGAGTTTTTGCACCATTTTGGTAGAATTTTTATGAAAATTAGAGATTTATTTGTATAGTTATGTTATACTAGAGCAAATTAGTAACTTTATGGGAGGCATTTATGTCTGGTGTAATATTTTCTACTCAAGAAGGAAAAGCATATTATTATAATACTATATCTGATTTTTTAATTGATCCATCTAATAATATAATTGCTGAATTGATTAATAATTCATTTGAAATAAATGTAGACCAACGTGATGCATGGGATAATCAAATTAATCAATTGAAAGAAAAATTAACTTTTTGTGATATGACTGGAGACATAATTTTCGAATATGATATTATTCGATTAGGTAAGAGAATTGATGTTATCCTTTTAATCAGACATATGGTTTTCTCCTTAGAATTTAAAAATGGTAAAAAAGTATTTACTGCTGAAGATGCAAGACAAGCTGAGGATTATGCTATTGATATAAAAAATTTTCATAAAGAATCCGAAAATCTTTTTGTTTGTCCAATTCTTATTGCAACTAATGCTAAAGAAATAAAAAATCAATCATATAATGATTATTTAGATAAACAAATAGAATTACAAAAAGAAAATTCTGAAACTTTTATTAATAAAGTTAAAATTGTAGCTGATAAATATGGTGATAATGAAAAAATAGATTTTAGTAAGTGGTTTAATTCACCATATTATCCTACTCCAACTATTATTGATGCTGCTGTTCAAGCATATAAAACTCATAATATGACTGAAATTGCTCATTCTGAAGCTGGACAAGGCGATATCGATTTATGTGAAGATACAATTGACTTCGCGATTGAATATGCAAAAGAACATAATGAAAAAGTTATATGTTTTGTGACAGGTGTACCTGGTGCAGGTAAAACTTTAGTTGGACTTGATACTGTTACAAAGAATATGGCAAAAGGCCTTGATAACTTAAGTGTATATTTAAGTGGAAACGGTCCTCTTGTTACTGTTTTAAGAGAAGCTTTAATTAAAAGTTCTAAAGAGAATGGTAATAAAGCAAATAATATTGCTGTTAAAGCCCTTATTCAAGGCAGTTTTGAATTTAGAAAATATTATATGGATGTTAAGACTGCTCCAGCTGAGCGTATTTTGATTTTTGATGAAGCACAGCGAGTATGGAATAAAGAAAAACTTAAAGATTGGACTTCTAAAAAAATGAAGACTACTTTAGAAATTAGCGAACCTCATTTTCTTGTTGATGTTATGAATCGACATGATGGATGGGCAGTAATTATATGCTTAGTTGGACTTGGTCAAGATATTTATAACGGTGAAGTTGGAATTAATGAATGGTTTAGAACTGTTATCGAAGATTTTTCTGATTGGACAGTATTTTATTCATCAAAAATATTTGAGCAAATTGAGGATAAAAGTATTAATAGGAAGATGATTGAGAATTATCATAAAGCTATTGTTAATGATACTCTACATTTAAAAACATCAATTAGATCTTTTAGAGCAGACAAGCAAAGTATGTTCGTTGATTACTTGCTAAACAATGAACCGGAAAATGCTAAAGATATTTTAGATAATATGTTTAATAAATATTCCATTTATATTTCACGTGATGTTAAAAAAGCCAAACAATGGATTAAGTCACAGGTAAGAGGATCACAAAGATGTGGAGTAATTGCTTGTAGTTCTGCTCAAAGATTAAAACCTGAAGGAATTTATGTTCCAACAGATATAGATGTAAAAAATTGGTTTCTTGCTCCACCAGATGATTTACGTTCATCTAATATGATGGAAGTTGTTGCAAGTGAATTTAAAATGCAAGGATTAGAAATTGATTGGGCAATGGTTTGCTGGGATGCTGACTTAAGAAGATTAAATGATAATAAATGGGATTTTTATAATTTTAGAGGCACGAAATGGCTTCATAGAAATAATGAAGCTCAAAAGAGATATTTATTGAATGCTTATAGGGTACTTTTAACAAGAGCAAGACAAGGTATGGTTATATTTGTACCTGAAGGCGTTGATGAAAGTGAAGATAAAACAAGAAATAAAAAATTTTATGATGATATTTATGATTACCTAATTAGATGTGGAATTAAAAAATTGTAGTAATTTGGAGGTCTTGTTATGGCTTATTTAGATAGAATTGTTAATATTTATAAAGAAGAAGAAAATGATTTTATAATGGAAGAATCATTGGAAACTGTAAAAACTGCAGCTTTATATATGTTTTATCATTATTATAATGCTGATGTAACAAAATTAGATGAAATGAATAATCAATTTTGTTTTTTTACCGGTGATATCGCTGATATTATTGCAATTAATTATAATTATTATGAAGAAAATGCCATCGATTTTATAACTGTTTTACCTGCTTCTATTATGATGAATTTAACTAAAATTAATTTTGATTCTATATATCCTGATTTTTTAAAAAGAGTTAATGAGGTTGTTGCAAATGTAATTTGTAGAAATTATAATGGCAAAAACGAAAATATTGTAAAAAAATTTGATGAATTTGATATTGATGAAAAAACCACATTTTATATAACTGTTTTATGCAATTATCCTATTGATGCCGAAAAAAAATTATGGTATCAAAATTTGGCCAATGATTATAAAGTGAAAAATGATTCAATTAAGTTTCAAATATTCTTTGAGGATGATATTTTAGAAGAAGTTTCCGATGTAGAGGAACCAAAAGATTCGGTTCCTTGTGGTATATTTAAATTGTATGACGATAATGAAGTCGCTTATTTTGGCGAAGAAAAATCATTTCTTGGCTTTATTTCTGCTAAATCTCTTCATGATAATTTTCTTTTATATAGTACACATGGATTGTTTGCTAGCAATTTAAGATATTATGTAAAATCAACTAAAATTGATTCTCAAATAAATAATACTATTATGAAAGAATCTGAAAATTTTTGTTATTATAATAATGGTATTATAATTACATGTGATGATTACTCTATTAACGAAAATGAATTGAAATTATATGATTTTTCTATTGTTAATGGTGGACAAACTACTAATTTGATAGGTAGAGCAACATTTGAAAAAGATTTTGCTGTAATGTGTAAAGTTATTAAAAACAAATATAAAAATATTGGCGAAAAGGTTGATTTTCTATCAAAAGTTGCTGAGGCTTCTAACACTCAAAAGCCAATTAAAGCAAAAGATCTAATTGCTAATCGTAGAGAGCAACGTCTTTTAAAAATACAATTTGAAAAAGCCGGTATGTTTTTACAAGTTAAAAGAGGAGAAAAAATTCCAAAAGACATTTATTCACAACCATGGCAAAATGCATCTAATGACCAAGTTGCTCAAATGCTTTATTCATCTATCTATCAGTGTCCTGGTACAGCAAAAAATACTAAATCTAAACTGCTAGAAAATGAAAGAATTTATAATAAACTTTTTAAACCGGTTTACGAGTCTATGTATTTAGTATCTTTACAACATATCAAAATCGGCTTTAATAATTGGGGGAAAAAAATAAAGAAAGAGGAAAAACGTGGATCTAATAAACTTGGTTTAGCAAAGAACGCTGATTTATTTACACTTGGAATATTCACTTTAATTTATAAAATTTTATCTAACCAAGATTTAATAACTATATTAAAAGATATTCCAAAAAGTAATTTAAATAATGGAAATGATAATTTGAAGTTTTTACTTGGTCAGAATGATATCGGCTCACTTAATCTTTTAAGTGAAACATTGTTAGCTAACCTTGGAAAAAAATCATTATTTGATTATTTTGAGTATATTTTTGAAAATATATTAATTCCTGCTTATATAAACTTTAATAAATCATATCCAACGTATTCTTATGGAAACTTTGTAAAGAGTGATATGTATTATTTTAATTTTGTTGTTCCACAAACCATTGAAGTTATTATTCAACAACACAACTTTAATTTTAGTGACATTTATGATTTTAGTAAATCATCAAAAGTAATAATTGATAAAGAAAATTCTTTTGATGAATATAAACCTGGTTTGGAAGAAGAACTTTTAGAATTTAGAACTAGAACATATAAAAGTTTAAATATAAAGTCTTATGAAGTTTTTAAAAATAGTCAATTAGTTAACATGCTTAAATTTAGGCCTAAAACTATTGATGATTTAAGAACTTATGCAAAATTAACACCATATCAATGTACTAATTTTGGTGAAGCTGTATGTAAAATAATTAATAAATATTCAAATATTGATAATTATATGGGTGAATGATATGGATATTTCTAAACTATGTATAGAAAAATTAAATAAAAAACAATTGAATGATATTTTTTATAGTATTTTAATTAATTCTGAATTTGGTATTGTTGATAAAAAATCCGAAATGGATGTTGATATTGTGAAAATATCTGATGGTGTAAGAAAATTTGAACTTCACTATCTATTAAAAAATATTTCAAATGGTGGTTGGAAAAATTATAATAATATTAAAAGAATTCAGATTGGAAACATAAAAAAAGGACTAGTATATACTAATCGAATTAGAACTCATATGCTATTAGGTTTAGTAAGGTATGATGAAGACTATATTTTAGTTGTTTGGAATTCTTATTTATATACTAATCATAGTACTAATCGTTCCTGTTATATTACATTAGAAGCCATTGAAAAATGTCTTAATAGAGGCTATGTGCAAGTTCATGAATTTGATCAAGATATATGGTTATGTGATAAAAGACATTTTGGACTTTTAATAAGGGACTATATTAATTATAATTATATGGAGTAAATTTTATGATTTTAGATAAAGATTTCAAGTTCATTGACTTGTTTGCTGGGATTGGCGGTTTTCATTGTGCAATGGATAGATATTCTGATAATCGGGCGAAATGTGTTTTAGCATCTGAAATTAACGAAGAGGCTAAAAATACATATGAAAAACATTTCAATGTTGAAATTAATGGTGATATTACAAAAATAAAACCAGAAGAAATAAAAGAATATGTTGATGTTGTTTGTGGTGGCTTTCCTTGCCAAACATTTTCTAGAGCAGGGCAACAACAAGGTTTTGGAGATCCTAGAGGAAACCTTTTTAGAGAAATAATTAGATTAATAAAAAAAGATGATATAAAAAAGCAACCTAAATTTTTAATTCTTGAAAATGTCAGAAATTTAATAAGCCATGATAAAGGATATACTTGGGGTACCATAAAGCAAGAATTGATTGATGCCAAATATAACGTTATTGATTCACCAATTGTTGTTGGACCGAAAGACTTTGATGTTCCACAATTGAGGGATAGAGCCATTATCGTTGCAGTAAGGAAAGATATTTATAATAAGCCTATCAAATTTGATGTTCCTAGAAAAAAGGCTAATACAACTTCAATTTATAATATTTTGGATAACAATTTATCTGCTAATGAAAAAAAAGAATACAAGATTTCAAATCGTGAAGAAAATGTATTAAATTGCTGGAATGATTTCATTAATAAAATAAAATTTGTTCCTATTCAAAAAAAAGATTCAAATGGCAACAAAGTATATGATAGAAAGAATTTTGAAGGAGTTATAGGATTTCCAATATGGGCTTTTGAATTTGGAGATGATTACGATTTAGATGATCCTAAATTAGATTATCCTGATTGGAAGAAAGAATTTATTAGGAAAAATAGGAAACTGTATGAATATAATAAAAAGGAAATTGATTCATGGCTAAAAAAATGGAATAATTTAAGCGATTTTAGCCATACTGAAAAGAAATTTGAGTGGCAATGTGGACCAAAATTTAAATCTGTATGGGATGGAATCATTCAATTTAGACCTTCTGGAATTAGGGTTAAACAACCAACAGAATCGCCAACTTTAGTTGCGATGGTTCATGTTCCAATTATAGGTAGATATAAAAGATATTTAACAATAAAGGAAACTGCAAGACTGCAAAGTTTCCCTGAAGATTATGATTTTTCAAATGAAAGTAAATTTAATGCTTATAAACAACTTGGAAATGCTGTAAATGTTGATGTTATTTATAATGTTTTTAAATTATTTGTTAATTATATTGAAACTGAAACTACAGAAATTGTAAAGGAGAAATAAATATGGATAGATTTGAGAATGTTGATGTAAAAGTTGGATCTGGTATTATTGCTACATATAATCGTATGCCTCAAAAACTTGAAAGAGTATTTGCAGAATTTATTGACAATAGTACGCAAAGTTTTTTCGATCATAGAGAAGAGTTGGTTAAGGTTACTAAAAGTTCTGTTAATAGAATTGAAATTACATGGAATAGTACTGAAATTGTTATAAAGGATAAGGCTTATGGTATGAACTACGATGATTTTAAACGCGCTTTAAAGTTGAATTCACCTGCTAGTTCTTATACTGATAAAAGTAGGTCTCAATATGGAATGGGGTTGAAAATCGCTGCTGCATATTTAGGTGAATGGTATTCAATTGAAACTACTCAATTAGGTAGTAAAGAAAAATATTATGCAGTAGTTGATATTGCTGATTGGAAAAAAAATAATCCAGAGACTATTCCTTGTACAATATCTGATATTCATGAAAATACTCATTATACTATTATTACTATTAAGAAAAATATAAAGGAATTGACCACTAGTACTGATGAAAGTTTAAGAAAAAAATTAGCTTTAATTTATTCTAAGGATTTGGAAAGCGGTGATTTGGAATTATTTTTAAATGGAAGACAAATTGTTAAAACAGATCCAGAGTTGAGAGAAAATCAAGAAACAGGTAGTGAGTATCTTGAATTTTTCGAAGATAAATTTGTTTTTAATGATGTTGAATATAAATTTAATGGTTGGATTGGAATATTAAAAACTGCAAGTACTGATAATGCTGGATTTACATTATTTCAATATAATCGAGGTATTAAATTAAATTACAGACCTAGTGAAATTTTTAAAAAATCTAATAGTTTTCAATATCAAAGAGTTGTTGGTGAAATTTACTTGGATGATCCTAAATGGAAAATTTCATTTAATAAAGATGATTTTATTTGGGATGATGGGCTTGAAAAAGCATTTATTAATTCTTTAAAATCAAATAAAGAGGTTAAAAATATTACGGCAATATCTCAAACTTTAAGAAGAGATGGCCCTATAAAGGCTATTGTAGAAAATAAGGATTTAGAAAAGAATAAATCTGAATTTCAAGCAAAATACGATAATTTAGTTAATGTTGATAAAACTCAGTTAGCACCTTTCAAGCCTGATATGCCTGTTGTCATTATTGATCAAAAAGAGGAAATTAATTCTAATATTGTTAATATTACATGGGAAAGTATTAATTATTCTTTTGATATTCAAGTAAGAAATGATGATCTAGATTTAAATTGGTTTAACATTCAAAAAAAGGATGGGGATAATTCATATTATATTATTTTAAATGGTTCATCTCAATATTTTGAATCATATAATAAAAAAGAATGTAAAAAATTAATTGTTGATTTTGCAATTACATTGGCTTTAGCACAACTTTCTAGTGTTCGCCTTGGCTTGGAGTATAGTAAATCTGGATTGTTAATAGATCAAATTAATAAAATTATAAAAAATGTTTAATAAGGAGTAATTATGGGTGAAGTTGAATTAATTCAAAATATTAATGATGATTTAGTTTGTATTAAATCCCCGAAAATTGATGGTTATTCTTTAATGACTTTGAAAGATCATATGCTTGCTGATCAATCAACTAGTGAAAGAAGTGTCAATCATATCTTTTCTAATGCATATAAGATTTTACCTTATTTGATTGATCCTAATTATAGTGAAAAGAAAAATCATAAAATTTTATGCTTAGGAAAAGTTCAAAGTGGTAAAACGGCTTTTTTCATTAGTTCAATTGCATTAGCATTTGATAATGGTTATAATTTAGCATATGTCATAGGTGGAACAAAGACAAAATTAAAAGATCAAAATTATGATCGTTTACAATATGAATTTGCTAATAACGATAAAGTAAAAGTTATAGATATTGCTGATAAAGACCATGAAGATCCACAAATTTTACTTAATAATGGTTTTAAGGTTATAATTGTTGCTTTAAAAAATGCTTCTGCTAATACAAATCTTGGCTTAGTTGAGTACTATTCATCTAAATTAGGATCTTTCCCGGCAATTGTTGTTGACGATGAAGGCGATGAGTGCTCACCTGGAGCTCCTAAATTAAAGCAAAGAAATAGTCGTGCTGGCATCACTCATGACTATATTACTAATATTATTAATGATATTAATATTTGTACATTTTTATCAGTTACTGCAACTCCTCAAGCTAATTTTTTGATTAGTACTATTGATGAGTTAAGTCCTGACTTTTGCGTTTTAGTTGAACCTGGTGAAGGTTATACTGGTGGAAATGCTTTTCATGATACATATAGTAATCCACATGTGGTTGAAATTAATGATGGTGATACCTTCAATTATTCAATTCCAGATTCTTTTAAAAATGCATTATATTTCTTTTTATTTTCATTATTAATTCAAAATTATAGAGGCAATGAAAAGAGATTTTCAATGCTTATACATCCATCATCTTTTACAAAAGTTCAATCAATGGTTGTTGAAAAAATAGAAGATTTTTATTCATATATTAAAAATATTTTAAGTAATCATGGTAATTTGGCTTTTGATAATCTTTACGAGAACATATTTAAATCTGGAAAAGATTTGGTTGATGATTTTTCTGATTATCCTTCTTTTAAAAAAGGAACAATTAAATTTTTAGATTATGTGCTATCTCAAATTTCAATTTATGAATATAATGTTTCTGAAAATGGAAAGCAAAGTATTAAAAATGAAAAAGAATCAGAATTTTTATATAGAATTTATGTTGGAGGCAATATGCTTGGCAGAGGCTTAACAATCCAAAACTTAAGTGTTACATATATGTATAGAGATTCTAAAATTACACAAATTGATACGCTATATCAAAGAGCTAGATGGTTTGGATATAAAAGGGATTATTTTGATTTATGTCGTGTTTATATGACTAAAGAATTGAAAGAAAAATTTATTGATACTGTTGAAAATGAAAATGATATGTGGAATTCAATTAATGCATTTTTACTTACTAAAACAAATATTAAGAATTTTCCACGAATTTTCACTTTAAACAATGATAAATTAAGATTAACACGTTCAAGTGTTGCTAAGACTGTTATTGTTGAAAGAGTTAATCCTGGATATGAATATGATAAATCTGTTGCCTTTACCGATTATCAGAAATTATCTAATTTGAAATTATATAAAGATTTATATGAAAAATATAAAAATATAGGTTATGATAAGCAATTTGGTAATAGTGAATATCAACATCATTTTATTATAAAATTAAAATATAGTGATCTTTATAATGAATTTTTATCTAAATATTATTTTCCAAGAGGAAGTAAGTTTGGACCGAAATCTTTTATGAAAATTATGCAAGATATTAAAGATGGTAAATCGGAAGATCTAATTTGTGTTGTTTTGATGCGTTACAGAACAGGAGAATTTCGTTCGACAATTGCTGGTGGAAATGCATTGAAAGAATTACCGCAATCGTATGATAATGGCACACAATATGATGGTGATAAATGTTTATCAGGTTTAGAGAATGTTTTACATTTACAAATTCATCCTGTTTATATTGATAAAAATAAACCTAACGATATATTTACAATATTGGCATTAAATAATCCGATTACTGCATTTAATGTTAGGTATGTTACTGGAGATAATTACTATGAGACAGTTTAAATATATTTCTAATTTATCAATTAATGAAATTGATAAAAATGTTGTTATTCCTTGTTTGGATGAACAAGGTAAGCATACTATACTGATAAAAAATGCTATAAATAAATCTGTTACATCACGTTTTGCTACTGATAATTTAAATGTACAAATAGATGCTGAATTGAGTTTTGAAAATAAAAAATATTATTTTCATATAATTTCTAGCACTAAGAATGATATGTATTCTATTGGTCAATTTCAAATTATATATGAATATATTTTTAGAAAAATTGAATCTCCTATTTCAGGAAATGAATTATCTGCTTTAGTCACTTCCCTTGAAGATTATTTTAGAACTACACCTGAACAAGATCTATTTTCAATCCAAGTTGGTGTGTTTGGTGAGTTATTTTCAATTAAATATTTATACGATTCTGGGTATAAAAAAATTATTGAAAAATATCATCAAAATTTCTATTCAAAACATGATATAGAACTTGATGATAAAAATAGGATTGAAATTAAGAGTACAGTTTCTGAAAAAAGAATTCATACATTTAAGCATAATCAGATATATCGACTTGATATAAATGTTTATGTTTGTTCAATAATGCTTGAGCAATCTAAAGAAGGTGTATCATTACTTGATTTATTTGATGAGGTTATTAAACTTTATGATGATCCGGATAGTATTTTAGCATTACAAAAACTTATGAAACGATGTGGTGTAGGCAGTGAAAATGTTGGATTAAAATTTGCCATTGAAAAAGCATATAATGATTTTAAAATTTTTGATGCAAAAGATTTACCTAAAATTGAAATGGAAGCACCTGATGGAGTTACAAATATTAAGTATGATATTGATTGTTCAATAGCAAAAGATATTAATATCTTTGATTTTATTGATCGAATAAAAGAAATATAAAATTATAATTTATGAGGTGTTACAATGCCAATAAATGAGTATGGAGTATATGTTAAAGCATTAAGAAAAAAGAATAATCAAAATCTTAATGATATGGCTAAACTTATGGGTGTATCTATATCATTCCTATCAGCAATGGAGGTTGGGACAAAAACAATACCTCTAGATATTGCGGATAGAGTAGCAAAAATTTATAATCTTACTGACGAAGAATTAATTGATTTAAGAAATAAAATTGATCTATCAAATAATCGAATTCATTTATCACTTGAGAATATGGATGAAGAGCATAAGGATATTTCTCTTGCATTTGCTAGAACAATTAATACGGCAAGTCAAAAGAAATTAGAAGAACTTCGTAAATTGTTATTAGAAAGTGATGAAAAATAATGTATTATAAATGTACGCCTACTTCAAAGAAAAAGCTTAGAGATTTAGCTAAGAAGATAAGAGCATATTATAATATTAAAAATATAAGCTTTCCAATATATCAAATTCTTGAGAAAAATTTTGATGATGGAACATTAATTTATGAAGTGGTAGAAGAAAATGATAAAAGATTAGGTGAAAATGAGCTTGCTCTTTATTTGCCTGATTATCAAAAAATGCTTATAAAGGAATCGGTATATCTTGAAATGTTAAACGGTATAGGACGTTCAAGATTTACAATAACACATGAATATGCTCATTATGTGTTATTAACCTTATTGGACTTTAAGGTTGAACAAACAACTGAAAAGCCTGAAGCATATTGTAATCCTGAATGGCAGGCAAATACACTTGCCGCTGAACTACTATGTCCTTATGAAGAAACTAAGGATTATACATTGAATGAACTTATTACTAAATGTAATATTTCAGAAGAATGTGCAATTATTATTTTAAAATTAAGAAATAAGCTTCAATTAGAAGGTAAAATCTAATGTTTGCCTTATCAATGTATGAAGAATATCTTCTAGATATTCTAGAAGGTAAAAGAAATTGTGATGTTAGGTTTCATCCTACAAATAAAAGAGGAAGAATAGCATTACTAAAAACTAAGACAAATTTAATTTATGGCTATGTTGATTTTATAGAGGTTGAGCAAATAACCTATGATGAATATATCTATTGCCATATAGGTAAAGTCTATTCATTAGAAGATGCAAAACATTCTATAGAATATAACAATAGTTTAGGTCAAAGAAAACTAAAAATAGCCTATAAATATAAATTTATAAATCCTATTTTATTTAATATTCCAAAGAAAATAACAATATTAAATAAAACAGGTTCTTGGATTGAATTTGATGAAAAGCAAGTCCAAGATGGTTGTATACAACAAAAATTATTTTAAAATAAGAGAGGTAAGAAATATTATGGAATTAAAATTAACAGAAGAAGAAGCAATTTTATTAAAAAACTTATTAAGTGAGGAGCTATATACTATAGAGGATATGGCTTCAACTGCTGATGAAGCTGATAAGAAAGAATTAGAAGCTCAACTTGATGTAATGAAAACGATTCTTGCTAAGCTTCAATAATAAAATAATGCCTTAGATAAATTTAGTCATTTCTAAGGCTTTTATTATATATAATAATTTTTAAAGGATAATATATGATAATTGAAACCAAAAGATTAATCCTAAGACCATTTAAGGTTGATGATGCTAATGATGTATATGAATATTTAAAAGAACCAAAAGTGAATTGCTTTAAATCAATGAAGCTTAATTCTATTAATGAAGCTAAGGCTGAAATGAAAAAACGATCTAAAGAAGAAGATTATTATTTTGCTATTGAATTAAAAGATAATAATAAGGTAATAGGTGAAATATCAGCTTTTCCGGAATCTAGTGATTCTCATAATCCCCAATATCCATTAGATACCTTTAGCCCTTGCTGGATGTTAAATAATGAATATCAAGGCAAAGGTTATGCATATGAAGCAGCATATGCTTTTCTTGATTATTTATTTAAAATTAAAAATGCAAGAAGAATATATGCTTATGTAGAGGATTATAATTTATCAAGTCAGCATTTATGTGAAAAGCTAAACATGCGAAAGGAAGGCTTATTTAAGGAATTTGTTTCTTTTGTAAAAAATAATGATGGATCTTTAAAATATGAAAATACATATCAATTTGCAATATTAAGTAAAGAATGGAATAAATAATATTTATAAATTTACAATAAAAAATATAATGCCTTAGATTAGTTTATTCATTTCTAAGGCTTTTATTTTATTTACAATTCTATTTACATTCACCTTAATCTATAGATTACTAGAGAAAAAATTAAAAGATAAAAAATACAATTACAAAATAAATGATATCCTAACAACACTAAAAAATGTTTTAAATAGAGATAATTTTGGAATGGATGGTTGCTATTGAACCTCAAAAAGAAATAATTCAGTGGAATAGAAGAACCCAAACATCCTTTATTAATGGAGGTGCTGGTATAAGAGTACTAGTCATTACTGGGTAAAAATTGATTTTGAACTACAAGTACAAAAATTCATATTAAATGTATTTTAGATAGTATTATAGCTTTTTACTTGCTATAATGAAGAGGGAAATAATGATTGATTAATAAACTCTTATCGTAATAAAAGATGCATTTGCTAATTTTTGAAAAAGAATTACTGAAAATCTGTTAATAATATATATGAGGTAAATAGTTAAATATATTTATGATCATGGATGTTTTTCCTGAGAGTATGATTAAGATGATTGCCAGTTGGTTTTAATTTATTAAGTTTTGTTTTAATGCAGCTAAAAAATATCCTAATGAATGTAAAAAAACTAGAATTCATATTGATTTAAAGCATTCAAATGCTATTAGAGAATGGTAATTAAAATCTAAATTATTCTTATTAATTTTGATAATACATTAGTGAAATTATGTATTATCTTTTTTAATTACGAAACGTTTTCATCAATCATAAGTTTAAAATAGTGCTATTATTATTCAAGTGCTATTATTATTTAGGAGATTTTTATGAAAACTAAGGATATGACAACAGGAAATTCATTTAAGGTATTATTATTCTTTGCAATACCTATGATTTTATCTGTTACTTTACAGCAATTATATAATTTAGCTGATAATTTTATTGCTGGACATTTTATTTCAAATTTAAATAGCTTTGAGGCTGTTGGTATTGTATATCCAGTAACTGTGGTCTTTCTAGATATAGCTGTAGGCTTTGGAGTAGGAGTAGGAGTTGTATGTGCGAGATTCTTTGGAGCAAAGGATTTTCAAAATGTTAGAAAGACTTTTACAACTGGTCTTATTTCAATGCTAGTGCTTGCAATAATTACTACTATAGTGGGATTATTTATTATGTATCCATTATTATATAGTATGATTGATACAACAAAGGAAATGGGATGCTTTGATGAAGCATATTCATATATGATGATTTATGTTGCAGGAGTTATATTTTTATTTATATATAATTATGCAATGTATTTATTTCAATCATTTGGCAATTCAAAGACTCCTTTATATTTTTTAATATTTTCCACATTATTAAATGTAGTATTAGACTTTTTATTTGTTATTCCTTTTAATATGGGTAGTGCTGGTTTAGCATTAGGTACTGTAATAAGTGAAGCTATTGCTGCTATATTATCATTATTTGTATTATTTAAGAGTATTAATGTTTTAAATTCTAATAAAGAAAAGCTATTTGAAAAGAGTTTATTAAAATCTATTGTTGCTATAGCAACTCCTTCTATATTACAGGGCTGCTTTATATCTATTGGTGGTGTTTTAATAACTACAATATTAACAAGCTTTGGTGGTAATTCCGTTGCGGGAGGATATAGTGCTGCTTATAAGATTTGTTATATTGCTATTAATATATTTACTGTCGCATGTAATGCTTTATCTAACTTTGTAAGTCAAAATGTAGGTGCTGGTAAATATGAACGAATTATTAAAGGATATAAGGCCACATTAATTTTATGTACTATTATTTGTGTTATTGCTATGGTAACTATATTACCATTTAGAGAGGCTTGGGTTAGATTATTTTTATCTGATAATGCTAAAGGAGATATTAACATTATTATTAGTTCCGGTATGCAATTTATGTTATGTGTTGTACCTTTCTTTGTGTTAATGGTTATTAAAATTCCTCTAGATGGTATTTTAAAAGGTTCTGCTGATATGTTAGGATTTACGTTAGGTACTTCAGTTGATTTAGTAGTTAGAGTAATAAGCGCTTTAGTTTTAGGTAGTATTTTTGGTTATGAGGGAGTGTTCTTTGCTTGGCCTATTGGTTGGGCAATTGGTATGTTTATTTCTATTGGTATGTTCTTTTCAGGTAGATGGAAAAGAAAGATTGGTTATCCAAATAAGTTAGCTGATAATCAATAGATAATAATTATTTTATTGTAAATACTAGTTTATTGGTAATCAATCATTATAATAAGTGGTTGGTTACCTTTTTTATTTATGTATAGCTATATTGCAATTTAATTTATATGTTTATATTATAAATATTAGCAATATAAATTATTAAAAATATTATAATAGATTTAAAGATATTAATTATTTAGTAATGATTTAAATAAGTTATATTAATAAATTTCCTAAGATTAATATAATAATAGTTGTTATTGTTTATAATGAATTAGAAATTTTGACATTTAAGTAATAATTATTATTAAAGAGTGGATTATAAAAATATAACATCAAGGTAATAGATTAGAAGATATGAGATATGAAAATGAAATTAGAGATTAAAGTTCCTAATTATGTTAGGGAAATACAAAAAAAATTAAATGAATATGGATATGAGTGCTATATTGTTGGTGGAGCAATTAGAGATACACTTTTAGGTATTCCTATTAATGATTTTGATTTAACTACTAGTGCTAGTGCTGATATTATTAAGAGAATATTTTCTGATTATTACATTATTAATAATAATGGTCTAAAACATAATACTATTACGATTCATATTAATAATGACAATATTGAAATTACTTCATTTAAGCATAATTTAGAAGAGGATAATTCAATTGAGGTGGATTTATCACATAGGGATTTTACAATTAATTCTTTAGCCTATAGTGATCATTTAGTTGATCCTTGGAATGGTTATAATGATTTATGTAATCATATCATTAGAGCGAATAATCCTATTGAAAGAATTAATGAGGATCCTATAAGGATATTAAGAGGCTTAAGATTATCTTCAACTTTAGGCTTTAGTATTAATGATGAAACTAGTAGAGCTATTCATTTACTCAAGGGGAAATTAAAGGATTCATCTAAGGAAAGAATTAAGAATGAGATAGATGATATTATTAGTGGAGAGAATGCTAAAGAAGTATTATTAGATTATTATGATGTTATATTTGAGATTATTCCTGAGTTAGAAGCTACTTATAATTTTGATCAAAGAAATCCCTATCATAATAAGCCTATTTATGATCATTTGATTAGTACCTTAGATAATATTCATTTGAGTGATAAATATAGTAATATAATTACTAGAACTGCTGGATTATTACATGATATTGGAAAGCCTCTATGCTTTAGTGTTGATGAAAATGGGATTGGACATTTTTATTCTCATAGTGAGTCTAGTAGGGAAATTTCTAGTAGAATTCTTAGAAGATTAAGGTATTCTAATAAGGAATGTGATGATATTTTATTTTTAATTAAATATCATGATTATCAAATTAATTATACAGAAGGATGTATTAAGAAGCTTTTAGCTAAGACTCCTAATCAAAGTGAAGAACTAATATATATGCTTTTAGAGCTTATAAATGCTGATAGGCTAGATCATACTACTTATCAATTGATTGATATAGCTAGAGTAAGAGATATTATTGATTCTATTAAAAGAAAAAAATTGTGTATTAATAGAGCTAGCTTAATGATTAATGGCTATGATTTAATAGCTTTAGGCTATAGTGGAAGAGAAATAAGAGAGATATTAGATTATTTACTTGATTTAGTAATTAATGATAAAATAAATAATGATAGAGAAGAATTACTTAATATTGCTAGTAGCTATGATAAGTAATAGCTTAAATTTATTTATTTTTTAATAATATTAAGGTATAATTTTTTTGAATTGAGAGAAATGGAGAAAAACCTAATAATGGTTTATATTTGATTATGAAAAAAAGAAAATTAAGTTTAATTTTAGCATCATTTTTATTTTTAGCACTAGCTAGCTGTAATGGCTCTAGTAATACTAGTACTACTTTTCCTAAAACTTCTACAAATACTAGTATAGTTTCACCTTCCACTACAACTACAACTACTACATCAGTTAGTACATCTACTATTACAAGAGAATATAATGTTTATTATAAATATGAGGATGGTACAATTATTGATAGTATAGCTGTTAAAGAAAATGAAGTAGCTATTAAGATAGCAGATCCTGTTAAGGATGGATATGAGTTTAAGGGCTGGTATTTAGAAAATAGTGATACCTTATATGAATTTAATCAGGGTGTTATTTCTGATATTATCCTAATTGCGAAATTTGTTGAAGTTAAGGATGAAATAGATTTAGCCTTTACTGATAAATATTATAGTGCCTTAAATGGTACATTAGATAAGAATTTTAAATATAATTTACATGAATTGATTTCATCTACTCATACTACTAAGCTAAGCTATAATGGTGTTTGGGAGGGTCTTAAAAAGGCTGATGCTGATCCTAATAAAAATGGTAGTGTAATTTGTCTTTATACTGGTGTTTCTTTATCTATTAAAGATAATGGTTCAAATGCGGATGGATTATGGAATAGAGAGCATTTATGGCCTAAATCATATGGATTTGATAGTAAAGGTAATCCAGCTCATAATGATATACATCATTTACATGCGAGTGAGAAGAAGATTAATAACATTAGAGGTAATAAGTTCTTTGGTGAGGTTAGTAATGGTTCATCTGATAATTATGGTAATAAATGGAATTCTACTTTGTTTGAGCCACGTGATGAGGTAAAAGGTGATATCGCAAGAAGCTTATTTTATATGGTTGTTAGATATGAAAATGAGAAGTGTAATTGTTCATTAGATTTAGAGCTTGTTGCTAAAGATTCAGGAAAAACTGGAGATACTGTTATGGGTAATTTATTAACCTTATTAAAATGGCATTATCAAGATCCTGTTAGTAGCTCTGAAATGAAAAGAAATGAGGCTGTTTATAGTATTCAGGGTAATAGAAATCCTTTTATTGATCATCCTGAATTTGTTTCATATATTTATACAAGCTTAGTTAGTAGTTATACAGATACTTCTAAGCTTCAATATTTAATTTAATTATTAGGGGCATTTTAATGCCCTTTTTAAGTTTATCTTTTTTTTAAAGATAAAAGCATGATATCATTAACTTATAATACTTTTTTTAATTTGGAGTTAGTTATGGACTTGAGTTTTTTTGATAAGTATTTAAATAAAAGAGGTAATCTTACTACTTTATTAGAGCGTAATGCTATTTATTCCTATATGGAATATTTAATTTCTAATAACATTCCTTTTTCTTATGCTATTTTAGATGTAGATAATTTTAAGTTTATTAATGATAATTATGGCCATTTAGTGGAGATAAAGTTTTAAAAGGAATTTCTGAATAGCTTTTAACTGTAATTAAGGATAAGGAAATATTAGGTGGATATGGTGGAGATTAATTCATTTTTATTATATTAAAATATTAATGAATATAATGATTTATGGCAGATTTGTTTTAAAATCTCCTAAGGAAATATTGATTAATGATTCTGAATATATTACCTTCTCTTATACCTTAGGTGCAGCTAGATTTCCTATTGATACTAATGATATGAGTGATTTATTAGATTTAGCTGATAAGGCTTTGTATCGTGGTAAAATGAAAGGAAGAAATTGTTATATTATATATTTAGCTGAAAAACATAATGATATTAATTTGAAATCGGAAAGAGATAAGAATTTTAGTTCTATGTATCTCCATTCAAGAATTTATAATGAATTAACTAAAAAAGGAGATTTAGCTAGTAATATTAAAGGAATTATTGATTTTCTTGGTAACTATATGATGATTGATCATATTTGTATTGAAGATAAAAATAGTTTATTATTTGATTATTATCATCATTTATGTAAAAATAGGTCATTACCTTTAGGAGATGATCTTATTTCTTCACTTATGAATTTAAAATCAGGTTATTTTAGTGAGAATTGTGTTGTAAATTCAAAGAAAAAGGATTCTCCATTATATATTGAATTTTTAAAACAAGGAATATATGCAATTACTATTGTTAAAATTGAAGCATATGGTAAGATTTATGGATATTTAAGAGCAGCAGTTTTAACACTTAATACTGGTAGAATTTGACAGCATTTAGATATTGATTTATTTTTATCATTGTGTCATTTTTTAGCTTTAATATTGGCATATTATGAAAAATAATTTTAAAATATGTTTGAAATTAAGATTATTAAAAAATAGGTAGTAATTAGATATTTTAAAACTAGACATGATAAGTATATGCTAAAAAAATGGCGAAGTTGGACAATGAAATAATGATGTTTAAAAGCTTAAAATGAATTTCTATAATTCTTTAGTTTTAGTTAATTCAAATATTGAGTTAATTCTTATTTTAGTTAATATTTTGGTAGATGAATATGCTAAAATTGCAGTTAAGACAATAATTGATTTTGTTCTTATATCATTAGATTTAGGCTATATGTATTGTTGTAACAATATTTTTTGAAGAATTAGTTAGATAATGATTAATTTGGTACTATAAAATATCTATCTTTTGGATATATAAATAACTCCAAAATGGTGTATCATATTTGTGGAGTGTGATTAATATGAAGCTTATTTCTGTTCAAGATATTTCTTGTTATGGACAATGCTCATTAACTGTAGCATTGCCTATATTATCTTATTTTGGAATTGAGACTGTTATTTTACCATCTGCTATTTTATCAACTCATACAGGAGGATTCACTGATTTTGTTGTTCAAGATCTGACATCTTTAATGCCTAAAATTGTTTCTCATTGGATTAGTGAAGGAATTAAGGCTGATGCGATATATACTGGTTATATTGGCTCGAGTGAGCAATTTGATATTATTTTAGATATGAAGGATAAAATGTTAAAAGAAGATGGTTTATTCTTTGTAGATCCAGCAATGGCTGATCATGGAAAGATGTATTATGGATTAGGTATTGATATAGTTAAAGGTATGCGTAGAATGTGTAGCTTAGCTGATTATATTTTACCTAATATTACTGAAGCGTGCTTTTTAACAGATACACCATATACTGAGGATTTAAGTGATGATTATATTGATTTATTATTATCAAAGCTTTATATGCTAGGATGTAAGAATGTTATTCTTACAGGTGTAGAGATAAATGATAGTATTGGTGCTTATTATTATAATGGTGAAAAGAGGGAAGGGATTTTATTCCCTAAGGAAGAAAAAAGTTATCATGGTACAGGAGATATTTTTACTTCTGTAGTTATTGGAGAATTATGTAGTGGAAGGTCTATTAATGATTCTATAAAGGCTGCAGCTTCATTTGTTATTGATTCTATTAAGAAAACTAAGAATGATAGTAGCCATAATTATGGTGTTAAATTTGAAGAGGTTTTAAGAGAGAAGAGATATTAAAAAATCCAGGATTTTTATCCTGGAATTTTTTATTTATCCTTATACTTATCTTTAATTTTATTGCCTTTATCAATGAAGTAGCCTATAGTATATAAAATATTAATAATTGTAGTTGTAATACCTGAGAAAATAAGAGATGAATTTTGATTTTTAATAGCTGTGTATATTATAAATATTATTGATATAGAAATTAGTATAGCGTATGGACCAACAAGATTTGATAGCTTGTTTTTTTTGCCTTTATAAAGAGAAATACCTCCAAGGCCTGCAGATAATAATATTATTGCATAAATTATTTCTGAAATTAACATTATAATAAAATTAATTAAGTTAAATTCATTTTCAATTGTATAACTATAAACCTGATATAAAGAATAAAATGAAGAAAATAAAAAAGCAAATGAGGAAATTAATAAAAACATTTTTCCTGTTCTTTTTATTTTACCTTCATTTTCCCAATTGCCAAAGATTTGATTTGCCTCTTCAACTGCTAGAGGTTTTTCATTATTGGATGTTCTCATTGTTATTTGGTTAACACGCCTTCTAATTTTAAGAGCAAATATATTTTGTTCTGAATGCTCAAGGAATAGCATCGTTACTGCTTCCCATACAAATACCCAAGCTGCAATATTTATAACCTCAACTGCGATATCGGTTTTAGTTCCTCCACCAAACCATTCATTATTTTTAGTTATAACCATAAAGAATAATAAAATTATTCCTACTAGAATTAAGTTTGCTGCTAGTATTTCTTTTTTTTGTCTTGATTTTCTAGCTGCATATTGGTTTAGCTCAAGTGTATCATTAAAGGACTTTATTATTTCTTTTGGTTCAAAGCTTTCATAATCTGTTATTTCTAAATTGATTTTTATTTTATAAATAAATGGTGTTTTTTCTATTAAGGAATTTATTTCCTCAAGAACATCATTTGAGAATATTGGCTTTTTAGGATTACCAGTTTTATTATCAAGTAAATCTGTAGCCTTTTCAAAATGAAGAGAATAGGTTACTGTTTTATCTTCAGGATCGGTATCATAATATTCATTGAATAATTCTATTTGTCTAGTATTGAATTCTAAGCCATTAGCTTTTTTCTTTGTTTTCATAGTGCACCTCTATTTTCATTATATCATTTTTATATGTCTATTTAAAAACTAATTTTAATAAAATAATAACTTGTTGACTATAGATATCTATAGTAGCAGAATAGCTTCAATTGGGACTAAATGGGGCTTTTTATTATTTTAATAGGTGTATTTATGTCATTGATTACTATGGCTCTCGCAAGACCTTTTGCCATTATATTTGTTTTCTAGGTCGCAATGATATTTGTAGCTCCTTTTATGTTTGATAATGGGATTTGGATTGCGGTAGTATTTACTGAAATATTAGGAGCTTTTGTATCTACATACTTTATTCTTAAAAATAGAAAGAAATATAGCTATTAAAAAATATTATTAAATTATCGCACTTATCAATACTTTCTCATATACTAGTGTAGGGAGGTATTGAAATGAATGAAGTTCGTGAGATTGTCACTAAAGCTGTTGTAGCTAAGGGTAAAAAGACAATGCATATATCTCATAGCCTCAAAACTAATGTTCATCCCTATTCAATTTTAGGCTGTTGGATCATTAATCATGAATTTGAAGCTTCTAAGGTCGATGATATTGTAGATATTAATGGTTCCTTTGAAGTGAATATTTGGTATTCAGGTATGGAAAATACTAAAACTGATGTTTTAAGAGAGGTAGTTCCATATAAAAAGAATATTAAAATAAAGAGAATTGTTAATGATTATCTAAAAAACAGTGATGATGTTTTAGCTAAAATTTTAAGACATCCAAAGGTTATTGATGCGAAAATAGTTGAGGATGAGGTTAAGCTTGAAATTGAATTTGAGATTCTTGCTGAAATTATTGGTGAAACAAAAATGCAGGTTACTGTATTTCATCCAGTAGAAGCAGATGAGGTAGATTTTGAAGATTTAGATATTGAGGTTAATGAGGACTTTATTAAAGAATAATTATGACAGTGGAAATAATCCGCTGTTTTTTATTTATTTATTTAAATATAAATATTAGTAAATATATTTAAAGATTTTTTTTAAATTTTATTAAAGATTTATTATTATAAAATTCATTTTAAAGGTTTATTTTAATTAAAATTTAGGCTATAATTATTGTAAATGAAGTTATGTTGTTATAGATAACACTATTAAAATATTTATAAGGAGGATAGATAATCATAGGTATAGTATGGTTATATAGGTAAGAAATGGATTTTTTTAAAATTGTTTATGATTATATTTTTATTTTGCAGCTTTTAACTGTTTGTATTTCACTTATTATTATTTTTTATAAATTTGAAAAAACATGGAAATCGATATTAATTGCGTTAATAGAGGTAGTTATTCTTTTTGTAATAGGAACATTATTGAATTATGGTTTATTTGAGCTTTCTCAGGTATTTCATCCTTTAGCTGGTATTAATTTCCCAATTTCCTGGGTATTGTTAATTTTATTTTATTTAATATTTGTTAAGACTCCTGTTGTTAATAGATTATTAATGGGGGGCACATTATTTGTAACTGTTTATGCGATTATTAATATAGGACGTCAGCTAATATTTGTTACTAGGGATTCTTTTCCTTCGGGAATAATTGTTATTATTTATATATTTATTATTTTTTATAGTATTGTTTTACATAAGCTTTCTTTAAAGGAATATACTGATTTACCAATTCAATCTGTAGTAATGATGTTTATTATTACTATTTGTCTTTCAGCTCTTTTAATTGGAAAAGAAGCATATAATGTTATTACTCATTTTATTGGATTTGATGACTTTTATTTATTTACATTGATGGCTATATATACTATTTCAGTTTGTTCATATTTGATGTTATATTTCTATGCAAAGGCTAGAAAGAGTATGGTTCATCTTCAGGTTGAGAATAAGCTACTTGAGGCTGATAAGGAGCGCATTGAGAGCTTTGAAACGGCTAGAGAGGAGTTTCATTTATTAAGACACGATTTATATAATCAAATGAATATTTTACAAATAATGCTAGAAAATGAGAATTATGGTGAATTACAGAAGTACTTTGATTCTATGTATGCAAATCTTATTCATAATAAGGAATACGATTATATTGAATGTGGTAATTCTATAATTAATTCTGTTATTAATATGGAAATTTTAAAGGCTAAAAGATCTAATATTGTGATGAAAACAAATATTATTGTTCCAAATGAATTACCATTTGAATCAAGTGATATTTGTCGTATTTTAGTTAATTTAATTGATAATGCGATTGAGGCTTCTTTAAGAATGAAGGATGAGAATAAGGATATTAATATATCTATATTAACTCATGGAGAGTATTTATATATTGGTGTTCAAAATAAGGTAAGTCATGATTCAAATCCAGATAAGCTTCTTAGAATGAATACTGAAAAGGAGGATCAGGCTAATCATGGCTTTGGTCATAGAATAGTAAAGAAAATTGCAAGAAAATATAATGGACATGTTAATTATTCTATTGAAAATGATATATTCATTGCTGAAGTAATGCTTGATATAAATTATAGTAAGGAAGAGGTGAAGTAAATGAATAGTGTACCTTCCTTTGCAATATGTGATGATGATGAGATTGTATGTGAGGCTGTATTTAATAAGGTTAAGGGCTATTTTGATTCTTGCGGTATTGAGGTTAAGCTTGAATCATTCACATCGGCAGTAGTGCTATATAATTCTATAAAAAATGATGCTAAAAAATTTGATGCGTTACTTTTAGATATCGATATGCCTAAGTTAAATGGAGTGGATCTTGCAGTAGAGGCTAAGAATATAAATAAAGATATTGATATTATATTTATTTCTAATCGTGAGGATAAGGTTTTTGATACATTTAAGGTTTTACCATTTGGTTTTGTTAGAAAAACAAGCTTTTCTAAGGATATTGTGGGTGTATTACAGCTTTATATGGAAAAAAGAATTATGACTGATACTTATATAGCTATTAAGTCTAATAATAATTCTGTTATTCAAAAGGTTAATGTTAATAGTATTGTTTATATTGAGAGCTTTAGGTATAAGCAGTTTGTTTATTTAGAGAATGGTGATGTTATTGAATGTAGAATGACTCTTGAGGATTTTGAGAGTAAGCTAGCTAAGAATGATATCATTAAGGTTTATAAGGGCTATTTAATAAATTTGAAATTTGTTCAAAAGATTGAGAATAGAGGAATTATAATGAACTATAAGGATGGAGTATTAATTAATATTTCTCGTAGTAAGGTTCAGGAGATTAAAACAATTTATCTTAATTATTTAAGAAAAACAGGAACTATTGTTTTTAATGAAAATGAATAGAGTTTTTAGGATACCTTTAATGGTATCTTTTTTTTGGCTTTATGTAAAAAAAAGTTGTTTTTGGTGCTTGTAATAATATATTTTACGGTTTTATAGCTATTTTCAGTAAAATAACGAACAATGTGTTTTAAATTTATGCAAAAAAAATTGCAGTTTGTTGCAGTAGAAAATTATTGGTGTTAGTAAAAATACCATTGATTCAAGAGCTATTTTTATTTTATTTACATTAGTGTATATTTAATCCGTAAACGATTTCATCAATAAAATTTAATAAGGAGGCAAAAAGGATGAAAGATAAGAAGAGAATTTCAAAGCTACTTACCTCTGCAGGTTTACTTGCACTTGCGTCAGTTAGTGTAGCTTCAGTTTCAGCTTCTAGTACTACTAATAAGTCAAAGTATTATACGGCTTATGGCTCAGAGGATGAGGCTGTTGAAGCCGCTGTCGAGCTTCAAACAAGAATCGCAGCTGAGGGAGATGTATTATTAAAGAATAAGAATAATGCACTTCCATTAAGCTCTTCAGCCAAAATAAGTGTTTTTGGTGGAAGACAAAACAATGTACTAGGTGTTTCAAAATCTAGTGGAGGAACGTCATCAGGAAGTGGTGGATTAGGCTTATGTACAGCATTAAGTGAATCTGGTTTTAAGGTTAACCCTACTCTTGAGGAGTTCTATCAAAATAATGAAACTTCAATTGGTAGTGAAGCAACAAGCTTTACAGGTCGTGTAGAAAGCTCACTTAATTTCTATAATGATGCTGCAATTGTTATGTTATCTCGTGAAGGGGGAGAAGGTTCTGATGCTTCACGTGTAACAACAGAAAAGACTGATGATGATGATTTTGAGCATCAAGCATTATATACTGATGATAAGGGTAATACTTATAAGCACTATTTAATGCTAACAAATGAAGAGGAAGCACTTCTTAAATATGTTAAGGAGCACTTTAATAAGGTAGTTGTATTAATTAATTCATCAAATGCTATGGAGGTTTCAAGCTTAAAGAATGATGATAAGATTTCTGCAATTATTAATATTGGTAGACCAGGTGAAGGTGGTTTATATGGACTTGCCCAAATATTAAATGGAACTGTAAGCCCATCTGGTAGCTTAGTTGACGAATGGATGAGTGATTTCACAACTGATCCTACTTGGTATAACTTTGGTAATAATAACCAAACTGGTGGTGTAAATTCATATTATTATGAGGATGGAACTGCTACAGGTACAGCAGGTACAACAACATCTCATGATAATGAGGGATATCATGGTGTTGATTATGAAGAGGGTATTTATATTGGCTATAAGTACTATGAGACAGTTTATAGTGAAATAGCTGAGGGTAATATTAAATATGATTCTTCAAAGCCAATTGGTAGTCAATTATCATATAACAGCACATCAACTGGTACAACAGCTGATAATATTAATAGCGCAAATGCTTGGTGGAAGGCTAATGTAGCATATGCTTATGGATATGGTTTAACATACACTGATTTCTCATTTAATATTTCAGGAGTATATACAAATGATGGATGTACAAGTACTTTATCATCTGATGGCTTAGCAGATAAGGTTGCATCTACAAAGGATAAGGCTGCAGCTATTAAGTCTATTTATGTTAAGGTTAAAGTAACTAATACTGGTAATGTGGCTGGTAAGAAGACAGTTCAATTATATTCAACCGCTCCTTATACTAAGGGGGGAGTTGAAAAGGCTTCTGTTTCTTTAGTAGGCTTTGGTAAGACATCTACTTTAAATCCTGGTCAATCAGAGGATGTTGTTATTAAGGTTAATATGCAGGATATTGCATCATACGATTATCAAAATTTAAGTGGTGCAGTTGGTAGTGATGGTGGTTATGTATTAGAACAAGGTAACTATACATTAAGAGCTATGGATTCATCACATTATAATTATGCAACTAATAAATCAGATACTACAGATACTTATGATGAGGCAACATTTACATTAGATAAATCAGTTGAGCTTGTTCAAGATGATTATTCTGGTAATGAGGTAAAGAATGTATTTTCATCTGGTTCAGTTGGTACAGGTGCTGCAGCTAAGGATGGCGCTAGTAAAACTGATTTATATTCAGCTGGTGTAACTGAAGCTGATATGCATGATATTAGATATAATTCAGTTAGAACATCAGATGTAATGGCTGATGGTGGAACTGGAATGACTATTTTAAGCCGTGGTAACATGGTTTCTTCATTCCCTGAAGCTCCTAAAACTAAGGATCATATATTTAAGAATAGTGTATTAAATTACTTTGCTTATTGGGATCAATTTAGAGCTTCAACTGAATATAAGATTGATGGTAATGGTTTTGAGGATAAGAGTCAAAAGGTTAGAGATGCATCTCATGATTTTGAAATTGACCCTTGGTATATTGAATCTGTACCAGAAGGTTGGACTCAAGCAACTGGTACATATGATGCAAATCATAGGGTTAAGAATAATAGAACAGAAACATTATATCCAATGTATGTTTCAAGTGTAGCTGATGCTAAAATTAAGTTCTATGATATGGTTGGCGTTGATATTAATGATAAGAAGTGGGATTCATTCTTAAATCAATTAACATACGATGAGTTATGTTCTGTAGTTGAATTTGGTGGTTATAGTACAGTTGATATCGCATCTGTAGGAAAGGCTCAAACAAAGGATACAGATGGTCCTAATAATCTAGATGGTACTGTTGCATGGACATCTGAGGATATCTTAGGTGCTACATTTAATGTTGATCTTGCTTATGAAGAGGGCGAGGTTATGGGTAATATTGGATTATTACATGGTGTTCAAGGCTGGTATGGTCCTGGTGCTGATACACATCGTTCTCCATTCTCTGGACGTAATAATGAGTATTATTCTCAAGATGGTATCCATGGTGGATATATGGGTGCTGCTGAGGTTCAAGGTGTTCAATCAGTTGGTGTAATTCCTTATATTAAGCACTGTCTAATGAATGATATGGAAACTGACCGTGGAACAATGTTCGTATGGGCAGATGAGCAAACAATTAGAGAAAGTGGAGCTAAGCAGTTCCAAATTATCCTTCAAGAAGGTCAATGTAAAGCAGCAATGACTGGTTATGCTCGTCTATGTGGATTAAATAATACTAATAACTATAATTTAGGTGTTGAATTATATCAAAAGCAATGGGGTAGCAATGCTTACTTCGTAACTGATGGATATATTGGATGGAGAACAAGAACAGATCTTGATAGTATGGTTCGTATGGGTAACCAAATGGAATTATATACTACTCCATTTGTTGAATATCTATCAGGTGAATGGAAGGTTGACGCAAATGGTAAGGGTATGGTTTACCTTGAGGATTTAAACTCTAATGCTGAGGATCATTTAGTTGCATCTCCTACTCAATGGTATTGGGTAAGAAAATCAGCTCAGGCTATTTTATATCAAGTAGCAAATTCTGCTGGACAGTTCAATGGCTATTCAGAGCTAATAATTAATGGTGGAAATTTATCTGCAACACAAGGTGTAGCAATTAATGATTCATTAAGCATTGCTTCTAATTTATCTGAAGGTTCATCAGTTAAATATACAGCTACAAATCTTCCAAGTGGCTTAACACTTAACGCTGCAACAGGTGCTTTAAGTGGTAAGGTTACTCAAAGTGGTACATTTGATTTCGTTGTTAATTATTCAATTGATGGTTGGATTGAAAAAACTGCAAACTATACATTAACTGTAGCTCCTGCCTTTACATTTAAGACTGGTAGTGATGATTTAACAAATATTAATTCTGGTTCAGAAATATTTGCTGAAATTACAAGTGATGTATATACATTAAATAACTACAATACAATTAGATACTATATTAAGAATGGTTCTTTACCTGAAGGTGTAACATTAACTGAAAATGGTGAAATTTCTGGTACTCCAACTGTTGCTGGTTCATATCATGTTGTTGTAGGTGTTGAAGCTATTAAGATTACTTCTAGTAAGAAAGGCGAAACAAAGACAGTTACTAATGATGAATTCACAGTTGATTTAGTTGTAACTGGTGAAAAAACTCCTGAGGTTGATCCAATTGAGGAAATCCAAACTAAGCTTGATAAGCTTACAAAGGATTTAGCTAACGCTAGTACAAAAGAAGAACAAACTTCTATTACTAACCAAATTAATGAATTAAAGAATCAAATTGCTTCTTTAAATACTAATGCAAATAGTGGTTCAAATAATACAGCACCTGTAGTATTAGGCATTATTGCAATCGTGTTAGGTGTTCTAGCATGTGGCTCTACAATGGTTGTAGTTTTAAAGAAAAGACATTAATTAAAAAATTAAATTAAGGATAGAATAGGGTGCACAATATGTGTGCCCTAGGCTGTCATTGAGGTTTATTGAAAAGGGTGAAAAATATGAATAAAATTATTAAATTTGGTTTATGTGGAATTCTATCAATATTTACTGTTGCTATGCTAGGAAGCTGTAATAGTACTCCTGAGGAATCAATTGAAAAATATACTGTATCATTTGATACACAGGGTGGAAGTTCTGTAGCTAGTCAAGAGGTAGCAAGTGGTAGTTTTGCTACAAGACCTACTGATCCAACAAAGGATAATTATAGCTTTATTGGCTGGTTTAAGGAAGCTGGTGGTGAAACTATATTTGATTTTGAAAACGATGCAATTTTAACTGATACAACAATATATGCAAGCTGGCTAGACAGCTCATCATCTGATGCTACAACAGCTAAATTCTACTGGAATTATACTGGTGCTCCTAGTGATATTTATGAAACAGTTGTATTTAAGAATGGTGGAAGAATTTCTAAGCCTGCTGATCCAACTAGAGATGGGTATGAATTTGCTGGATGGTATACAGCTATAGATTATGTAACTGAATATAGCAAAACTATTAAATATGAAGGCAATCAAGTATTCTATGCTAAGTGGTTAAAGGTATTTACAATGGAGGCTGAAAATACTCAATTAACTGGTATTGAATGGTCTATTGAGCTAGATGATGTTGTTACGCAATCTGGCGATAAAAAAGGCTCTAATTTCTCAGGAAATGTTAGTGGAAAGAACCTTATTAGAGATGATGAAAATGCATCAGGTGGTAAGTTTGTTTGGGGTTGTATGAACCTTGAAGAGGGATATTTAGATTTTGAATTCACTGCTGATAAGGCTGATTCAAATGCTCAATTAAATATCGTATTATCTGCTGAATTCTGGGGATTCACACTTACTCCACAAACATTTAAGGTATTAGTAAATCCAACAAGTAATAGTGTACCTAGTGTTAACTTTAGTGATATTGATTTAACATTTGTTGAGACTTCAACATCATCACTTGCTCATCCTAAATGGGTTAATGCATATATTAATACAATTAATATTAAAGAGGGAAAGAACATTATTAGATTATTAGTTAACAATAGTAATGCCAATACAGTTGGTACTATTAAGGCACAAGGTCCAATTGTTGATTGTATTACTATAAAGTCAACTTCTGAATTAGTAATGACTACATATAGCAATTAATAGAAAGGGATGATTTTATGGATAGAGTAAAGAACTTTTTTAAGGAAAGAGGATTAGGCTTTTATTTAGCTATTGTAGCTATGATAATCGCTATTATTACAATCTTTCTTTATAAAGCAATAGGTATTACTGTATTCAGTCCAACTTTAAATCAGCAAACAATTTTATTCTTGATTTTAGGCTCTGTTGTTATAGCTATAAGCCTTGTAATGAGTTTAATTTCAAACAAATATATAAATATGTTTACAAGGCTTGTTCGCTATATTGCCTATTTAATGTATTTATATGCATTCATTATGTTTATTTATTCGCAAATTAATTTTATCGCAAATGTTTTTGTCGCAATTGATGGTAATTCATTTTCAGGAACATTTATATTAACTTTAATATTTTATATTTTAGCATGTGTTTTAACTGTAGTATCTTCAGGTCTTAATAGTTATACACCATGGAATAAGAAGAAATTAGCTAAGGAGGATGATAATAATGAAATCAAATAGGATTTTTAAAAGAGTGTTATGGGAATCCTTATTAGTTACTTCTGCTAGCTTATGTGTATTTTCTATTGGTGTGACTAAAATAGCTGATAGTAAAAGTGGAACATTAAACGATGCTTTAGGTATTGATAATACTAATATTGAGCGTTCAGATGATCCACAATATCAATATTATAATAGAACCTATAGTGATAGTAATTATGATGAACTAAAAAATGCTTATGTTAGTATTGCAGAGGAGGTTGAAGGTGAGGGTATTGTTTTACTTAAGAATAAAAACAATGCTCTACCATTAAAGGCTAATGATAAGGTAAGCTTAATGCTATCTGGATCATATTATTTTAGCTATTCCTCAAGTGGTTCGTCTAATGTTGATTCATCTTCATATATGACTCTTAAGGATTCTTTAACAAAAGAAAATCTTTTAGTTAATGAATCAATGTGGGATTATTATTCTGGTGTAACAAAAAGAACTACTACTAAAATAAATGATATTGGCTGGAATGATATATCAGGTGATGTGAAGACTACACTAAATGAATATAATACAGCAATTGTAACTATTTCAAGAAACAGTGGAGAGGGATCTGATATTAGAGCTTATGGTAGTGATGGAAGTGATGGTTCTTATTTATCATTAAATAATAATGAGATTTCTGTTTTAAAGGGATTAACTGAATTAAAAAATAGTGGAAATGTTTCTAAAATCATTGTTTTATTGAATTCAAGTGCAACTATTCAAATGGATTTTTTAGAGGCAGATGGTATTGATGTAGATGCCTGCTTATGGGTAGGAAATGTTGGAAATGGTATTGGTGGTGTAGCAAAGGTGTTAACTGGTGAGGTTAATCCAAGTGGTAAATTATCTGATACCTATGTTTACAATAATTTCTCATCACCTGCAGCTCAGAATATTTATTTAGCACAAAATAAAAAATTCTCTCAGATGTATGATAGTGCTTACGCATTACAAGAAACTAATAGCTACGCAGGTATTTATAATGAGGGCATTTATGTTGGCTATAGATACTATGAAACTCGTTATTATGATTATGTAACTAATAGAGATAATACAGGTAATTATATCTATTCAGATGATGTTGCTTATTCATTTGGTTATGGATTAAGTTATACAGATTTTGAATACTCTAATTACAGTGTTAATGAAAAGAATGGTAATTATGAAATATCAGTAACAGTAAAAAATGTAGGAGATACTAGTGGCAAGGATGTTGTACAGGTTTATCTACAAAAGCCATACACTGATTATGATATTGAAAATGGTATTGAAAAATCAGCTGTTGAGCTTGTTGGCTATGATAAGACAAAGCTATTAAATCCAAATGAGAGTGAGAATATTACTGTTACTGTTAGTAAGGAAAGATTAAAGAGCTATGATGAAAATAAAGCTAAGACATATATTCTTGAAGCTGGTGATTACTATTTAACAGTTGCAAATGGAGCTCATGAGGCTAATAATAATATTTTAGCTAAGCAAGGTAAAACTACAGCAAACACTAATGGAAGAATGGATAAGAATGGTAATAGTAGTCTAGTATCAGATGCATTAAAAGTCACTAATAAACTAGATACAGAAAGCTATTCTAAGTCAAGCTATACAGGTTTAAGTATCACAAATCAATTAGATTTTGCTGATATTAATAAATATGATGGAGTAGATAATACTACAACATATGTATCTAGAAATAATTGGAATGAAACATTCCCAGTATCTGTAGCTAGAATTAAGGTTACAGAGAAGATGTATAAGGATTTACAAATAAATAAAGAGATTAAGACTAATGAGAACGCTCAAGCATCAGTTTATGGACAAAGTAACAATCTTTCCTTAATTCAATTACGTGGTATGTCATATAATGATGCGCTTTGGGATAAGCTATTAAATCAAATGTCATATAGTGATCAAGTGACTCTAATTACTCAGGGCTATTTCACTACATCACTCATTTCATCTGTTGGAAAGCCAAACACAAGTGAATCTGATGGTCCTACAGGTGTTGTTGGTTCTAAAGGTAGTTTATCATTACCAAGTGAAGGAATTTGGGCTTCTTCATTTAATGATGAGGTTATTTATAAGGTGGGTGATATTTTAGCAGAGGATGCATTAGCTAATGGTAAAACTGGTATTTATGCAAATGGTATAAATATTCATAGAATGCCATTTGGTGGTAGAAGCCATGAATATTTCTCTGAGGATCCTTATTTAACAGGTATGGCAGCAATTGCTGAAATTAACGGAATCCAATCTAAGGGTGTTATTGCTCATGTTAAGCATATCGCTTTTAATGATCAGGAGGATGCTAGAAATGGTATTAGCATTTGGCTAAATGAACAAGAAGCTCGTGAAATAATGCTATTACCATTTGAATTTGCATTATCAAGTGTAGAGGGAATGGGTAATGCTCATGCAGTAATGAGTGGATTTAATAGAGTAGGTACTATTTGGGCTGGTGCTTGTACTGAATTATTAAATAATATTATGAGAGATGAATGGGGCTTTGATGGCTATTGTATTACCGATATGGCTGAATCTAATGGTGATTTTATGACATATCAGGATGGTATTCCTAATGGCACTGACTTATTCTTAGGTAATACACGTGAGGGAGGTTTATCTAGCTATCAATCAAATGACACATTCACATCTAGTATGCGTGAAGCTTGCCATAGAATATTATATGTAGTTTGTAATTATAGTTCTGCTATGAATGGTATTAACGAAAATACTGTTATTGGTGCTAAAAATCCATGGTGGAAAACAACCCTAACAGCAATAGAAATTACAACAGGTGTATTAACAGCATTATGTGCTGGTATGTACATTACTTCTTTGGCTTTAGAGGAAAAGAAGAAAAGACTTATTTAGTTAGTAAAGTGTACTTTTTAAATTATTATTACACTTATTAATACTAGATTAAGAGAGGAGTAAGAATCATGTTTAAAAAAAATATAATAAAGATTTTCATTTTCATTTTCTCTTTATTTTCTCCTTTCATGGTTCTTACCTCTTTTGATTTAGCTATAAATAATGAATATAGTGAATTCTATTATGCTGAGCTTGGTAATATGTATAATAGATTAAAGGGTATAACAGGTAAAAAAATAGTAATTATAGGAAATTCTAATGTTTCCTTTGGTGTAGAATCTAGACTATTTGAGGAATTGATAAATGATTCTAGTTTATCATATTCTGTAGTTAATTTTGGACTGTATGGTAGTATAGGTACAAAAGCTATGCTTGATTTAGCTAAGAAATATATTAATAGAGATGATATTGTTATTCTTATTCCTGAAGAATATGATCAATCTATGAGCTTATATTTTTCAGCTAAGGAGATGTGGTATGCTCTAGACAGTAATAGAGGAATGTTTAATGATTTAGATTCTAAAGCAAAAGAAGCATTAATAGGTAATTATGTAGATTATGTTTCAAAAAAATATATATCACATAAAAATAATAATAAGGTAAATAATCTAGGTGTTTATTCAGTTAAATCCTTTGATGAATATTGTGATTTAACTAATTATGATAGAAGCTATAATATTATGTTTAATGATTATGATGAAAATAATGTAATTGATTTAGCTAGTATTGATATTAGTGACGATTTTATTGATTATTTGAACGAATATAATACTGATATTGTTAATAAGGGAGCTAGGATGTACTATTCCTTTTCTCCTATGAATAAGGAAGCTATCATTAATAGTAAGGATGAAATAAATGATTTTTATTTAGAACTAAGAAATAAGCTTAATTTTCCCATTATTAGTAATATTAATAATTACATTATGGATTATGAATGGTTTTATGATTCTAATTATCATTTAAATTATAATGGTATGAAGCTAAGGACCTATTTTCTTGTTAATGATTTAAAGAATGAATTAGGAATAACTACTAAAACTGAGTTTATTATGCCTGAAAAGCCTATTAAGCCTGAAGAGGGTGTAGTAGGAGAAGGAGATAATAGCTGTAGTGATTGTTTTATTTACGAAAAAAATGGTAATTATTATAAAATTACAGGATTAACTGAAAAAGGCTTACTTCAAGAAAAGCTAATTATTCCATATCAGGTTGATGGAATATATATTAATGAATTTACTAATGATGTTTTTAGTTATAATAGAAGTCTAAAAAAAATAACAATTCAAGAAAATATAAGAAGAATTTATGATAATAGCTTTTATGGGTGTGAAGTGTTAGAGAGGATTTATTTATTACATGATACTCCATCATCTATTTCAGTTGGATTTAATTTATTAGTAGGTACTAGTGGAAATATTTATGTTGATAATAATGCTTTAGCAGGCTTTATAAATGATTATTTCTGGGGTGCTTATCAGGAAAGGATTTGTGGATATGAAAAAAGCTAAGATTTTTCTAACACTTATTCTATTATTAGTATTATGTGGTTGTAATCAAAATGGAAGTATTTATGATGTTAATAAAATAAAGGTTAGTATTGTTGATAGTGATTTTTTTACTACTAGTGATAATACTAAAGAAGTTAATTATGATTGTGATTTTGAAGCTTTTTTAGTAATGAGGGATGGATATATAGTAGAATCTTGTAGCTATGAAAATTATAGTATTAGTAAGGATTCTAATAATAAATATAAAATAATATTTAAGAATATAAAAAGTCCTGTAAGAATTAAGATTAATACTCGTAAGGAAAATGGCTTTAATACTACAAATGAGGTATTTAATACTTCAATTAAATATTATTTTAATGATGGTTCAGATGAATATAAGCTTATTGATTATCAATTATCTTATCATATTAGACAAAATACCTGGACTGCAGTAGAGCTTAAAAGAAATGGATATACTTTATTAGGTTGGAATACTAGAAGTGATTTGTTAGGTGAACATATTGGTCTTGGTAGTAGAGCAACAGTTAAGAGTGATGAGGTATTAGAGCTATATGCAGAATGGGTTGAATGGAGTAAAGCTGAAGATTTTTTATATCAAAGAAATATAGATAATACCTTAACATTAATAGGATATAAGGGTAGTGGTGATAGTGAGTATTTATGTTTACCTGAATATATTAATGGGTATATGGTAACAAGAGTAGCTAGCTCATTCACGACTAATATTCCTTGTGTAAAAATTAATTCACCAATATTAATTATTCCTAATACTATTAGCTATATAGATGATAATGCTTTTATTAATAGTAGTTTTAATGATATTTATTTTAGTGATAATTTAGAGTTTAGTAGCTATAAATGCTTTAATTATAATATTAAGCATTATTTTATTAATGCTTATAAGCTTCCTAGATTACAAAAGAATAATTATAATGTTAGATTTTCAGATAATATAGATTTATTAATTAAATATCAAAATAAGAAGAAGATAGTTTTATATGGGGGATGTAATTTTGCTTATGGCATTTATAGTCCAATGCTTGAGGAAGCATTTAGTGATTATAAGGTTATAAATTGTGGATTAAATGGTGAATATAATTCTTTATTTCAAATTGAAATTATTAAGAATTATATAGGTAAAAATGATATATTTATTCATTCTCCCGAACAAATGAATGGTTATCAATTTATGAGTAAGCTTTTAGTTGATAGTAGAATATTTGCGTGTGTTGAGGGAAATTATGATTTGTTTTCTCTTGCAAATTTCTCATATTGCCCATTTATAATTGAGGCTTATACTGATTATAATACTTTAAGGCTTAAAAATGATGAATGTAGCTATCAAGATTACCCAGGATTTTTTAATACCTATGGTGATTATTTAGAGGATAGAGATTATTATGAGGTTAATGAAAAGAGTAGAGATATTTCATATACAGAGGGATGGAAATATGATCTAGACCTTTTAGATGAGAAAAAGCTTGAGCTTTTAGGTAAAACCTATGATTCTATTGCTAGAAATGGTGTTACAGTTTATTTTACACATTCTCCAATGAATGAGAATTCCTGTGAAGAGGATATTATTTATGATAAAGCTAGAATGTATCAGGATTTACTTATAAAGAGATTTAAGAAATATAATGTTAATATTATTTCAGAGATTACTGATTATATTTTTAAGGGTAGGTATTTCTTTGATACTGATTATCATCTTAATTATTATGGGGCGGAATTAAGAACTGAGAGATTAATTAATGATTTAAAAAAAGTAGGTGTTGAATAAAATGAATGAATTTTTTGTAAATAATTCACTTTGTTTATATACATATCTATTTATTGTTTTTATATTATTTGCTTCTATATTTTTTAAAAGGCTTAAGAAATATTTCTTAATAGCAGGAGTATTATTATTCTCTTTTGATATTTCTTATTTAATGCTATTAGGCTTTAGCCTAGAGAAATGTAGTATTTTAACAGGTGTTTCTTTAATATTAGTTTTAATTTCAATAAAGGTAGGTAGAAAATCATGACCTTTAATTCTATTTCCTTTTTAATATTTTTATTTGTTGTTGTTTTATTATATTGGATTATTCCCCATCGATTTCGTTATATTTTGTTATTAATTGCTTCATATTTCTTTTATATGTGTTGGAATTGGAAGCTTATAATATTAATTCTTTCTACAACCTTATTAACATACTTTGCAGGATTATTAATTGAAAGAGCTAATAGTATAAGGATAAAAAGAATATATTTGATTATTACATTGTCATTTTGTTTAGGGTTATTAATATATTTTAAGTATTTCAGCTTTTTATATAATAGTGTTATTAATTTATTAAATGTATTTGGAGCTAGTCTTGAAAATAAAGTATTTGATATTATTTTACCTGTTGGTATTTCCTTTTATACTTTTCAGACCTTGTCATATGTAATTGATATTTATAATGGTAAATATAGCTGTGAAAGAAGTATTTTATATTATGCATTATTTGTTTCTTTTTTCCCACAATTAGTTGCAGGACCAATTGAAAGACCATGTGATTTAATTCCTGAGCTTAAAAAAGAAAAAAAGCCTATTGCCAGTAATTTTATTATTGGCTTTAAGTATATTTTAATTGGTTTTGTAAGAAAGTGCTGTATTGCTGATTTATGTGGTATTTATGTAGATAGCTGCTTTAGTAATTTAGGTAGTGCTAATTCACTTGCGACTATTATTGCGGCATTTTTGTTTTTAATTCAAATTTATAATGATTTTGCTGGTTATTCTGAAATAGCTCTTGGTTCTGCTAAGCTTTTAGGTATTGATTTATCGATTAATTTTAATTTCCCATTATTATCTAAAAGTTACACTGAGTTTTTTAGAAGATGGCATATTACCCTAAATAAATGGTTTACTGATTATGTTTATATTCCTTTAGGTGGTAATAGGAAGGGTAAAGCTAGAAAGATATTAAATACCTTAATTGTATTTTTATTATGTGGCTTATGGCATGGAGCTAATTGGACCTTTGTTCTATGGGGATTAGTAGCAGGTGTTATGATTTCTATTGAAACCTTATTAAAAAAGCCTGTATTAGCCTTGTGTGTTAAAATTCATTTGAATATTAATTCAAATGGTATTTCTATTTTTAGAAATATAGTAATGATTTTTCTTTTTTGTTTAAGTTGTATTTTATTTAGAGCACAATCTTTAAATGAGATTGGTATAGCATTTAGTAATATTTTTACTAAGCTTGGATTTGGTAGTGAGTATTTTATTTCAAGCTTTAAGAGCTTAGGTTTAGATTTGAATGGATGTATATATATTGTTATAGCTATAGTGATTATGTATTTATTAAAATATTTATATAATATTAATTTTATAGAAGAGGTAAAAAACTATAATTATTGTTATCTTGTTTTAACTATTTTTATAATATTTTTAATTGCTTTTTGTTGGCTATATGTAAGCTCTATAACAGATTCAAGTATTTTTCAGTATTTTCAGTTTTAGGAGGTATTTTATGAGTTTATCTAGAGAAACAGTTTATGAATTATTTAATTCATTTGTAAAGAAAAAGCCAAATTTTGTTTTTTTAGAGAATGAGAATGAAAAATATACAGTAGGTGAATTTTTGAAAACTATTTGTACTACTGCTAATTATTTAAGTGAAATGGGAGTGAAAAAAGGAGATGTTGTTTCAATATTATGTAAAAGAGATATTGAAACTATAGTTTATTTCTTTTCATGTCAAATAATGGGCGCGATTGCGTTAATGGTTGATATGCATGAGGATTTAAATAAATTAGAGCTAGAGAGTGGATTAAAAATTAGCTATTCGATAGGAGAAAATAGAAAGGTTATTAAATCTTCAGCTTTTCCTGAGATTAAATTTGAAGCTTTAAACGATAGTAGAGAAACTACTATTATGATATCAACATCAGGGTCTACTGGGGATAGAAAGCTTGTTATTCATAGCCAATATGCCTTTATTAATAACGCTTTTGATTCTAAGAATTATGGAGATTATAGAGAAGATGATATTGCTTTAGCTTTTTTACCATTAAATCATGTATTCGCTATGGCTATGTTATTTACTGCAGTTTGCTTTCAGTTTAAGGTTTTTGTAGCAGCTGATTCTGATGTATGCTCATTATTAGGATATGTTGATAAATATCATATTACTAGATTTAATGGTGTTCCTTCTATTCTTTTAAAAATGACTGAAATGAGAGATGGATATAATGTGAGCTCATTAAGGTGTGCTTATGTTGGAGGAGCACCTTGTAGTAAGAGTGATTATTTTAAAATTGAAAAAAATTTAGGTATTAAGTTAATTTCAGTATATGGTATGAGTGAATGTATTGGTATAAGTACAGGAGCTTTTAGTGATGATAGTAGCTTATTAGCTGATTCAGTAGGTAGATGCTATCCAGCTAATGATATAAAGATTTTAGATGATGGGGAAATTATGGTTAAAAGCCCATCAATGTGTAATGGCTATTTTAATGGTAGTCTTTTGACTAAGAATGAATATTTATTAACTGGAGATATTGGTAGAATTGATAATGATGGCTTTTTGCATATTATAGGTAGAAAAAAGGAAATAATTATTCGTAATGGCATAAATGTTTCTATTTCTGAAATTGAAAAGAAGTTAAGTGAAGTGAAAATATTTAAGGAATATGCGGTAGTTGGAATTGATGATAGTAGTGTAGGAGAGGTACCTGCACTTGCGGTTGTTTTAAAGGAATCAGTTGATAATTTAGATATTAATAGTATTTTAAGTAGATATTTAAATAAGCAGGAAATGCCTTTAAAAATAGCTATTGTAGATAAAATTCCTTTATTAGATAATGGCAAAATTGATAAAAAATCAGTAAAGAAATTATTCAGTTTATAATGTTTAAAAGCTTTTGATTTCAAAAAAAATACAGTTTGTACTATAGGGATATGAAAGATATATATTTTTATATATAATCAAGTTAAGAGGTATACAAAAATGAAATATAAGGAAATAATTGATAAGCTAACTATTAGGCAAAAATGTGACATGCTGACAGGTAGGGATTTTTGGAGCACGTTAGAAATTAAGGAGCTTGGCATTCCATCAGCCTTTTTATCAGATGGACCTCATGGTCTTAGAAAGCAAGCAGCAGCTTCAGATCATTTAGGCTTAAATGCAAGTATTCCATCTACATGCTTTCCTACTGCTGCAACAGTTGCTAACAGCTTTAATGTAGAGCTAGGAGAAAAAATTGGAGCTTCCTTAGGAGAAGAGGCCATTAGCTTAGATGTTAATATGATTTTAGGTCCAGGAACTAATATTAAAAGAAATCCATTATGTGGTAGAAATTTCGAGTATTTTTCAGAGGATCCTTATTTAGCAGGTAAAATGGCTTCTAGCTATATTAAAGGTATTCAGTCAAAGGGTGTTAGAGGCTGTGTTAAGCATTTCGCTTTAAATAATCAGGAATTTAGAAGAATGACAGTTAATAGTGATGCGGATGAAAGAGCTCTAAGAGAGATTTATTTAATGCCATTTGAGATGGCTGTAAAGGATGGCCATTCAAAGGGAATTATGTCATCATATAATAGGGTGAATGGACAATATGCAAATGAGTCTATGCATTTATTAAAGGATATTTTAAGAGATGAATGGGGCTTTGATGGTATTGTTGTATCTGATTGGGCTGGATGTAATGATAGAGTTGCAGGTGTTATTGCTGGGTCTGATTTAGAGATGCCTTCTTGTAAATATGGTGCTGATGATGTTTATAAAGCTTTAACTAAGGGTTGGAAAAATCCTTATAAGAGAGATGAGGATAAGCATAACTATGATGAAATTGAGAAAGGTATTATTGATGGTAAGCTTGATATAAGGCTTGTTGATGAATGCTGTGATAGAATTCTTGATTTCGTTTTTGAAACTAATAAGGCTATAAAGGAAAATAAAAAGGATTTTGATAAGGAGGCTCATCATAATCTAGCATATCAAGCTGCAGTAGAAAGTATTGTTTTATTAAAGAATGATAATAAGACATTACCTTTAGGTATAGAGAAGGTATGCTTTATAGGAGATTTTTGTAAAAATCCTAGATATCAGGGAGCTGGTTCTTCTGTTGTTAATCCTTTAAAGCTTGATAATGTTTATGATGAAGTAAAAAAATATGATATCAATTTTATTGGCTATGAAAAGGGCTTTGATAGATATGGTAAAAATAATAAAAAGCTTTTGAATAGAGCTATTAAGCTAGCTAAGGCTTCCGATAAGATTGTTTATTTTATGGGATTAGATGAGGTAACAGAGGCAGAGGGATTAGATAGAACTACTATTAATATTCCTAAAAATCAGTTATTAGTATTAAAGGCCTTACAAGGATTAGGTAAGAAGGTTATAGTTGTTTTAGCTACAGGTGCTGTAACTAATATGGAGATTGTTAATGATAGTGATGCGATAATGCATGGATATTTATCAGGTGAAGCTGGTGCGAAAGCGATACTTGATATTTTAACAGGTAAAGAGAACCCAAGTGGTAAGCTATCAGAGACATTCCTTGCTGATTATGATGATTGCTCATCAAGTAAAAGCTTTCCATCTCGATTATCTATTAGATATAAGGAAAGTATTTATGTAGGATATCGTTATTATGATAAAAGAAATATTAAGGTTTATTATCCATTTGGATATGGATTAAGCTATACAAACTTTAAATATTCTAATTTAAAGGTTAATAAAAATGGTGTAAGCTTTGATATTACTAATACAGGTAGTGTTAGTGGTAAGGAAGTGGCAGAGCTTTATATTGGTAAGAATGATTCTAATGTATTTAGAGCTAATAAGGAGCTTAAGGGCTTTGTTAAGGTTTCTTTAAAACCTAATGAGACTAAGAATGTTAGTATTTTATTTGATGAATATACATTTAGAGCTTTTAATCCTAAGAAGAATAAATTTGAGATTGAAAAGGGAAAATATCAGATTTATGTTGGTTCTTCAAGTAGAGATATTTTACTTAATGGTGAAATTGATATAGATGGTGTTGTTTTTGATTTTGGTTATTCAAAGGAAATAATGGAGAAGTATAGTAATTGTGATATTGCTAATGTATCCGATGAGCTATTTGAAGAGCTATTAGGTAGAAAGCTTATTACTGATGAGTATGTTTTTTATAAGAAAAATAGAATGGTTATTCATGAGAACGCAACAGTTGAGGATTTAAGATATTCTAAAGGCTTTACAGGAAGATTATTTTCATGGGTCATTAGATTTGCGACAAAGTTTTTATGGGGAATTGGAGCTAAAACAACCTCTAATACTCTTGTAATGGGTGTATTACATCAGCCTGTTAGAGGACTAGCTAAGTTTGGTGGTTTTAACCGTACTAAGATGGAAGGATTATTAATGATGTTTAATGGCCATTTCTTTAAAGGACTACATCATTTTTTCAAAAGGGAGGAATGAATTTTATGAATGAAATGGAGTTTGAGGTTAAGGAATTATCTAATAATAAATTTATTGCCTTTTTTCAAAAAATTGGAAGAAGTATGTCTTTAGCTTGGACAAGATTTTCAAATAAGTATCCTAAGCTATCTAAGCTTTTATATGAAATATTTATGTTTTGGGTATTCTCAATGATGGTTACTATTTTCCAATATATTGTTATGACGTTTTTACCATATGCGTTTGGACTTGAGTTAGCTGGAAAGGAATTTTTATGGCCGGGTATTACTATTAGCCTTCCGGGATATCAGCCATTCAAATGGAGTGTTTTAGGATATGATGTTCAAATGGTTGATGGAGTTGTTAAAATTGGTGGAGGCTTAGGCTATTTTATAGCTTATGAGCTTGCAACTTTTTTTGCTCAGGTAATTAATTTCCCTCTTCAAAGAAATATTACCTATAAATCAAAGGGAAATCCGTATTTTCAGGCTATGTGGTTCTTTATTGCTTGGGTATTAATTTCATTATTATGTAACGCAATTACATCTTTCTGGATTGGTTGGGCATATCAGGTATTACCTACAGCCTTATATAGTATTTTAACTACAGTTATTACTGGTGGTGTTTCAATGGTTGTTTTCTTCTTTGTAAATAAGATTATATTCCCTGATTTACAAAAGGAAAGTGCTAGATTAAATACGAAGGTTGAGGTATTACAAAATAAGCAGTGTAGTGAGGAAAAGCTTGTTGCGGTAATGGAAAAGGCTAAGAAATATGAAAAAGCGGCTAATTTAGATTTAGCTAGAAAGAAGTATTTTAGTCTTTCTAAGCTAGCTGATTCAAAGGCTGTTACCTATTATGCTATAAAGGCTGAATTTGAAAAAGCTCCTACTGATGAGAATAGTAAGCTTTTAATTAAAACATATGATGAGGCTAAAAAGGCTAAATTAGAAAAGGAAGAGGCTTTAAAGCTTTTTAATGAATTAAAGGCTGGTGAATAGAGTGAAGCTAATATCATTTACAGTGCCATGCTATAATTCAGAAGCATATATGAGAAAATGTATTGATTCTTTATTAGTAGGTAAGGATGAGGTTGAGATTATTATTGTTGATGACGGTTCAACTGATAATACAGGTATTATAGCTGATGAATATGTAGAAAAATATCCTACTATTTGTCGTGTTTGTCATAAGGCTAATGGTGGACATGGTTCTGGTGTTAATAAAGGAATTGAGCTTTCAACAGGTTTATACTTTAAGGTTGTTGATTCTGATGATTATTTAGAGGAAAATGCATTATTAGAGCTATTAGATACTTTAAGAGATCATGTTAATAATAAGGAAGAAGCGGATTTATATATTACTAATTTTATTTATGATAAGCAATATGATTCTACACAATATGTTAGTGAATATAAGAAGAATTTTCCTGTTAGAAGATTTTTTGAATGGAAGGAGGCTAAAGCATTAAAGCTATGGAAGATGCTATTAATGCATTCATTGCTATATAAAACTGAGAAATTAAGAGAATCAGGATTAGTTCTTCCTGAGCATACATTTTATGTTGATAATATTTTTGCGTATGTTCCATTACCATATATGAAGAAAATTTATTATTTAGATGTTAATTTATATATGTATTATATCGGAAGACCTGGACAATCTGTAACAATTGATAATGTAGTAAAAAGATACCAAGAACAAATTAGAGTTATGAATATTATGCTAGAGGCTTATAACTATAATGATATTTGTAAAATGGATAAGCCATTAAAAAAGAATATGCTTCATATTTTATATGCCATTATGAATAATACTATTTTCTTTACAACAGCTAAGAACTCTTCTGAAAGAAGAAAATTATATTACGATATGTGGAATAATTTAAAGGCTAGAGATAAGAATATGTATAATTATTTAAAGCATCATACATCTATTCTTATATTTAATATTGCTTCTTGGAATTTAAAGGGAGCACTTTCAATAATGGGTTATAAATTTTTATGTAAGTATGTTAAGCTAGGAGTTTAATTTCATAATTAATAAAAGTGATACAAGAAATGAAATTGTATCATTTTTTATTCTTAGGTTTAATAACTTTAGTTATTTTATTAAATTTAAATAATAAAATTGAATTTTAATTTTTATATTATATAATAGATACTAATTATATTAAGGAGATGATTTTATGCTCTTTGGGAAATATTTAAATAAATATTATATTAAATATATAGTTTTTTATTTAATAGGACTTGTTGGCTTAATAGTTGTTGATTATTTTCAATTATATATTCCTGAATATCTAGGTAAGGTTGTTGATGCTAGTAGTAGTGTGAATATTGATATGAATTTAATTTCTAAATATGTAATGATTATTGTATTTGTTGCTTTTATTATGTTTTTAGGAAGAATGATGTGGAGATTTTCTATTTTTTATGCCTCTCAAAAAACTGAAGCAGGACTAAGACATGAGATGTTTTTGAAATCGGAAAGACTATCTCAAAGATATTATCATGAGAATAGTGTTGGTAATATTATGGCTTGGTTTATTACTGATTTAGAGACTATAGAGGAATTTTTAGGCTGGGGCTCTATTATGCTTGTTGATGCCTTCTTTTTATCAATTTTAGTTATTGTTAAAATGATTATGCTTGATTGGATATTAGCCTTGATTGCGATTATTCCAATGATCCTTATTATTGTTTGGGGAGCTCTTGTTGAGAAATATATGTCATTAAAATGGAAGGAAAGACAAGAGGCCTTTGATGATTTGTATGATTTTTCACAGGAAAGCTTTACTGGTATTAGGGTTATTAAGGCTTTTGTTAAAGGAACAAGTGAGATTCATCAATTTGCGAAGATTGCAAGAAAAAATCAGGATGTAAATGTAAATTTTGCTAGAATATCTGTTGTTTTTGATGTTTTGATTTCTTTAATTATAAGTATAATTATGGCTTTAGTGTTAGGCGTTGGTGGTTATTTTGCTTATTGCTATGCATCTGGTAATCCAGTATTATTATTTGGGCATGAGGTTATATTAAAGGCTGGAGATTTAGTAACATTTGTTGGTTATTTTGATACTTTAATTTGGCCTATGATGGCATTAGGTCAAATTGTTTCAATGAGATCTAGAGCTAAAACCTCATATATTAGAGTTGAGAAATTTTTAGATGAAGAAGAGGAAATTAAAAGCCCTCTTAATTCTATTATTCTTAAGGATGTTAAGGGTAAGATTACATTCAATCATTTTACATTCTCATACCCTGATTCACCTAATAAGTATTTAACTGATATATCATTTCAAATTAATCCTGGAGAAACTATTGGTATAGTTGGTAAGATTGGTAGTGGAAAGACAACATTAGTTAATTCATTATTAAGGCTTTATAATATACCTAAGGGTACTATATTAATCGATGATAAGGATATTATGGATTGTGATATTGAAAGTGTTAGAAACGCTATTGGATATGTACCACAGGATAATTTCTTATTTAGTGATAAGATTAGAAATAATATAGCTTTTTCTAATCAAAAATTAGATTTTTCAAATATTCAAAATGCTGCAAGATTTGCAGATGTTGATGAGAATATTAAATGCTTTACATATGGATATGATACTATATCAGGTGAAAGAGGAGTTACTTTATCAGGTGGTCAAAAACAAAGAATCTCTATTGCGAGGGCTTTTATAAAGGAAGCACCTATTATGATTATGGATGATTCTGTTTCAGCTGTTGATGTTAAAACAGAGGAAACTATATTAAAGAATATTAAGGAATATCGTAATAATAAAACTACTATTGTTATTGCTTCTCGTGTTTCAACTGTTAGTCATTTGAATAGAATTTTAGTATTAAATGATGGTAGAGTTGAGGCATTTGATACTCATGAGAATTTACTTAAGATTTCTCCTACATATCAACGTATGGTATATTTACAAACTCTAGAAAAGGAAGTAGAGGGAGGTAAGTAGTATGGAAGATAATGAAAAGAAATTAAAGTTAAAGGGAGATCATAAGATTCCCTTTAAAGTAATGGTTAAAAGAACTCTTTATTATATTAAGCCTGAAATGGTACAATTTATAATTGCCTTTCTATTATTAATATTTAATGTCTTTTTAGATGTTATTTCACCTTTATTTTTAAGAAATATTACTAATATTTTGTCTGATGATTCAATGCTTACAGCTGATGGTGCTTTAAATAAAATTGTTTTTTACGCAGTAGCTTTTTTAGTTATTGGTATTATTAATCAGTTTTTTTTATATATTGAATCTATGATTTTGCAAAAATCAGGTCAAAGAATTATATATAATCTTAGAATGGAAGTATTCACTCATATTGAGAATATGAGTCAAAATCAATTTGATGAAATGCCAGTTGGTTCATTAGTTACAAGAGTTGCATCCTATACAGCCTCTATGTCAGATTTATTTACTAACGTATTAGTAAATATGCTTAAGAATATATTTACTATTATTGGTGTTTATATTTTAATGATTTATATTTCTCCATTATTATCATTAATAATGCTTGGATTTATTTTAGTTGTAGGTATAAGTTCATTTATTTTTAGTAAGGTTGTAGCTAGGGTATTTAGAAATGAAAGAAGATATATTTCTGATTTAAATACTTATTTAAATGAGAATTTATCAGGAATGAAGATTATTCAAATCTTTAATAAGGAGAAATTTAAGGAAGAGGAATTTCTTGAAAAAAATGAGAATTTAAGAAAGGCTCGCTATGGAGTTGTTGTCGCATTTGGTATATATAGACCATTTATGACTCTATTATATATTTTAGCTATAGCTACTACCTTTGGTGTTGGATTAAATATTGGCTTAGGCTCTGGAGAGATTGTTGCCTTCTATTTGTATTTATCTAAATTCTTTAACCCAATTCAAAATCTAGCTGATCAATTAAATAATTTACAAAAGGCTACTACAGCATCAGAAAGATTATTTAATTTATTAGATGTAGATGCTGAGGTTAGAGATAGTGAGGACGCAATTGATGTTAATAATTTCAAGGGAAAAATTGAATTTAAGAATGTATGGTTCTCATATAAGAAGGATGAATGGATTTTAAAGGATGTATCTTTCGTTATTGAACCGGGCCAAACTGTTGCTTTTGTTGGTGCTACAGGTGCTGGTAAGAGTACAATATTAGGCTTAATTGTTAGAAATTATGAAATTCAAAAGGGTACTATTTTAATTGATGATATTGATATTAAGAAAATTAAGCTTGATTCATTAAGAAGAAATATTGGTCAAATGCTTCAGGATGTATTTTTGTTTAGTGGTTCTATAAGATCTAATATTACATTACGTGATGATCGTTTTACTGATGAGGAGATTAATGAGGCTGTTACTTATGTTAATGCCGATAGTTTTATTAATAAGCTTGATAAGGGATTAGATGAAGAAGTAATTGAGCGTGGAGAGAATTTTAGTCAAGGTCAAAGACAGCTTTTATCTTTTGCGAGAACTGTTTTACATAAGCCTCAAATTTTAATATTAGATGAAGCTACTGCGAATATTGATACTGAAACTGAGGTATTGATTCAAAATTCATTAGAGAAGATAAAAAATATTGGAACAATGATCGTTGTTGCGCATAGATTATCTACTATTCAGCATGCTGATAATATTATTGTTTTATCTCAGGGTGAGATTATTGAAAGTGGTACTCATCAGGAGCTTTTAGCTAAAAATGGTTATTATCATAAGCTTTATTTACTTCAATTTGAAGAAAGATAATTTTAGAGACATAGAAGTTTATTTTTAGACTTTTATGTTTTTTTTATTGGAGGAAAATTTTTTAAATTATTGTTTTAAAATCCTTATTATATTATAATATAATATAAATTGCTTTTAGGAGGATTAGGAGAATGAACATTAATTTTGATAAAAATAGTATCGCATTATTTGGTAAGGCATATAAGCTTGATGTACTATTAAGAAAATATGCTATTTTATCAGGAAATCAAATATATAATTTTCTATCTAATCGTAGAATTCAAATACCTAGAGCGCTAAATGTTATGGCTATAACAGCTGTTTTGAATAAAAAAATATTATTATTACAAACTGATGATTTAGATATTCAGGAATTTAATAGATTACAATATTATCATTATTTTACTGAGGAACAGCTTTTTAGATTAGTTAAAAGATTAGGAATTTCTAATGAGGAATTTGAAGAATATCGTATGAATATTTTTAAGCTTATCGTTGAAAATGCTGATGCTTTAGATTTAAGCGATGGTGAATTTTCATATTTAAAGAATTTAAAAAAGCTACCTATTGAATCATTTGAAAAGTATTTCAATTATGTTTCTAGTGCTTCACTTGAATCTAGTAATACCTTTGATGGAGTTGATTTAGATATATTAGAGAAGTATTTACCTTTGACTGCTACTGATGATGATTTACAAGATATTTGTGAAAAATATGGTATTGAGATACCTTATACCTTGGAAAAGTCTGATTATTTAGATTATGTAAGTAATTATATAAATCAAACTAATAAGGCTTCTAGAACTGTTATGAATGAGCTATCTAGAATGACAATTGAGCAATTAGAAACATACTGTGATAGAATGGATATTCCAATGCATATAAATATGAGTACAAGTGAACGTGCTAGGTATTTATTATATTATTTATCTTTATGTAGTATTTCTAAAACTGTAGTTGATAATTTAGTAGCTGATGATTCATATTATCCAATTGAATTTAATATTGATTTTAATAAAATTAATAAGGGTATTGTAGGACCTTGTATTATTTATAATGATAATGAAGATGTTATGGAGACAATTGAGTCTGAAAATGATGTTGAGGAAAAAGCTATAGCTGAGTCTAATGAGGAAGAAAATAATGATACTATTATAGAGGAAAATGATAATTCCTTTGATCCAGTATTAGATGATAGCTTAGTTGAGGAAGTTATTATTGAAGATGAAAATGATAATTTTAATCAGGATGAAGTAGCTTTAGATAGTGATGATGCAAATTTAGAAGCTTCTAATTCTATTGAAGATAATACTGATAATCAGGAATTAGATAATGATGAAGCTTCTGATGAGGTAACTTTAGAAGAGTCTGATACAACAGATGATATTTCTTTTGAGGATATTCCTAATCCTTTTGAGAATAATAGTGATAATACTATTAATGAGGAATTAGATAATGATATTAGTGATTCTATTGAAAACCCTATAGATAATAGTAGTGATAGTGAAGCTAATATTAATAATGATATTATAGATAATAAAGCTTCTAATGATGAATTTAATCCATCTGATGAGCTTGAGGGAGTTAATATTGATGATGATACACAGGCTTTAATAGATTCAATATTAGATACTAATCAGGATGAAGAAAAGCCTGAGGTTGTATTAGATGAAGCATTGAAGGATGTTAGAGGTAATGAAAGCTTTGGTGATAAAAAGCTATTAAAGCTAACACAAGGAAATGGAGCATTAATTACTGCAATTAGTGTTGGTGTTATTGTTTTATTAATTGTTGGATTTGTAGTATGGGCTCGTTTTTTTAGATAGGTTGTAGGTGAAATTATGGGTAAAGAAGTAAAATACTCTCCAATGATGGAGCAGTATTTAGAGGTTAAAAAGGATTACCAGGATATGATATTGTTTTATCGTATTGGTGATTTTTATGAAATGTTTTTTGATGATGCATATTTAGCTTCAAAGGAGCTTGAGCTTGCGTTAACTGGTAAGGATGCAGGAGTTGAGGAGAGGGTACCAATGTGTGGTATTCCTTTTCATGCTGCTGATCAATATATTGAAAAGCTAGTTTCAAGAGGATATAAAGTAGCTATTGCAGAACAAATTGAGGATCCTAAAAAGGCTCAAGGAATAGTAAAAAGAGGAGTAATTAAGATTATTACTCCTGGTACTATTGATTCTGGATTGGTAGATAAGGAAAATAATTATATTGCTTCTATTATTTATGTTAAGAAGGAATATGTTTTATGCTATAGCGATATTACTACTGGTGAAGGATATATTACTAGCTTTAAGAGCTTTGATTTGTTAGCTAATGAGGTATTAGCTCAGCATATTAGAGAATTAATTGTTAGTCATGATTTAAATATAAAGGGCTTAGAGGACTTTGCTTCTAAGAATCAAATAGTTATTTCTTATGAGGATAAGAAGGAAATCCCTGTTGATTTGTTGCCTGTTGCTTCTTTAATTGATCCTATGTATCATTCATGTATTGGATTATTAATTCAATATTTTATTGATACTCAAAAGCTTGAGCCATCTCATTTTAAAAAATTTAAATCTTATATTACAACTAAATATTTACATTTAGATGCTTTTACTAAGAAGAATCTTGAGCTTTGTGAAACATTAAGATTGTCTAGTAAAAATGGTTCATTATTATGGCTTTTAGATAATTGTTCAACAGCAATGGGCTCTAGATTACTTCGTAAATGGATGGATAAGCCTTTAATCGATATTGATCAAATTAATGAGAGATTAGATTGTGTTGAGAAATTAAATAATTCCTTTATTATTAAAGAGGAAATAAAAGGCTATTTTAAGGATGTTTATGATTTAGAGCGTATTATTGGTAGAATATCTCAGGGTAGTGCGAATGCAAAGGATTTAGTATGGCTTAGAAGATCATTAAAGAATATTCCACTTGTTATGGATAAGCTTAATGAACTTGGTTTTATTGAATTAAAGAATCATATGAATCCTCATACTGAGCTATATGAGCTATTAGAGAGTGCTTTAGTTGATAATCCACCTTTATCTGTTAAAGAAGGTGGAATGATTAAAGAGGGCTTTGATAAGAGGCTTGATGATATTAGAAATATTTCTAATAATGGCAAGGATTGGATTTTAAATTATGAAGCTAGTGAAAGAGAAAGAACAGGCATTCGTACATTAAAGGTAGGATATAATAGAGTTCAGGGATATTTTATTGAGGTTTCTAAGGGTGCTATTAAGGATTTACCAGAGGACTCTGGATATGAAAGAAGAGCTACATTAGTTAATAGTGAGAGATTCGTTACAGAGGATTTGAAGCATTATGAGCAATTAGTTATTAATGCGAAGGATCAAATTGAATCTATTGAGTATGAAATTTTTACTTCATTAAGAACAGCAGCTCAAGGGTTTATTTTATCTTTACAGGAATTAGCTGATGATATTTCTACAATTGATTGTTATATTGCGTTATCAGATACAGCAGTAAAGAATAACTATGCTAGACCTAGATTTAATACTAATAGAGAGGTTAATATTGTTGATGGTAGACATCCGGTATTAGAAACCTTAATGAAGTCTAATTATATTGTTAATGATGTTGTTATAAATAAATATAATATGATGCTTATAACAGGACCTAATATGAGTGGTAAATCTACTTATATGAGAATGCTAGCTTGTATTATTGTTATGGCTCAAATGGGTTCATTTGTTCCGGCAAAGAGTGCGGATTTAATGATTTTTGATTCTATTTTTACTAGAATAGGAGCAAGTGATGATTTGGTTTCAGGTCAGTCAACATTTATGGTTGAAATGATTGAGGCTAATTATGCTATAACTAATGCTACTAAAAATAGTTTAGTTTTATTTGATGAAATAGGTCGTGGTACTGCTACCTTCGATGGTATGGCATTAGCACAGGCTATATTAGAATATTTACATGAAAGAGTAGGATGTATTACATTATTCTCTACTCATTATCATGAGCTTACAGCTTTAGAGAATAAGCTTAAGAGATTAAAGAATGTTCATGTTGAGGCTTTAGAAACAGAAAATGGAGTTTCCTTCTTACATAAGGTTATTGATGGACCTACAGATAAGAGCTATGGTATAAATGTAGCTTCACTTGCAGGTTTACCTAAATCCTTAATTGAGCGTAGTAAGCAAATATTAAAGATTCTTGAAGAGGATAATAAATCTGAAAGAGGTATAGCCTTAGATTTGTTTAATTTTGAGGAATATGATAATAAAGAAGAGGTTCAAAAGGAATCAAAGGCTTCTTTAATTAAGAAGAGATTAGATTCTGTTGATGTTAATAGAATGTCACCTATTGAGGCTTTAAATCTACTTTATGAATTAAAGGAGATGGAGTAATATGGGTAAGATTCAAAAAATGAGTATGGCACTAGCTAATATGATTGCGGCAGGAGAGGTTGTTGAAAGACCATCGAGTGTTGTTAAGGAGCTAGTTGAGAATTCAATTGATGCAAATGCTTCATCTATTACCATTTATTTAAAAAATGGTGGCCTTGATTATATTGAGGTTATTGATGATGGAGATGGAATGGATGAGGATGATGTTTTAATGGCATTTATTCCTCATGCTACATCAAAGATTAAAAATGAATATGATTTATTTAGAATTATGACATTAGGCTTTAGAGGTGAGGCTATTGCGTCTATTGCGAGTGTATCTACAATGAAGATAACATCAAGCCAGGATGGAATAAAGGGCTATAGCTGTACCTATAAGGCTGGTAGTAAACAGGAATCTGGTGTTACTCATTCTAATAAGGGTACATCTGTAGAGGTATTAGGATTATTCTTTAATACTCCAGCTCGACTTAAATATATGAAAACAGCTAAAAGTGAGCTTGCAAGTATTATGTTTTATATTGATAGAATATCAATGTCTAAGCCTGATTTAAGATTTACAGTATATCATGATGATAAATTAATATTCCAAACTACTGGTTCTAAATCATATCAAACACTAATTGGTGAGGTATATGGAGTAGAGGCAGCTAAAAATGTTATTGAATATAGCTATGTTGAGGATGGATATAAGGCTACCTTAGTATTAGTTAAGCCTAGTATTTATCGTTCTAATAAGCTTGAGATTACTATGATTTGTAATGGAAGATATGTTAAGAATTATAATATTACTAATGCGGTTATTGATGGTTTTCAAACTTATTTACCAATAGGCAAATATCCTATTGTAGTATTATATTTTACTATTGATCCATTATTAGTAGATGTGAATGTTCATCCTACTAAAACTGAAATAAAGATTTCTAATGAGGAAGCTATTTGTAATAGACTTAAGGAAAAAATAAGAGAGGCTTTAACATCTACTACTCATATTCCTGAAAGGGAAATAGAAAAAAATAAAAAAACAGGCTATTTGAAGCAAACTATTTTTGATAATATTTATAATGTTAGTGAGGAGAATTCTAGCTATATTAGTAGCGCTAATATAGGTATAAAGGATACGGATACTATTAATAAGCCTATAGCTAAAGAGAATAAGCTAGATATAGATAGAAATATTACTCCTACCTATAATAATAATTCTACAATTGTTAAAAATAATAATGAATCTAAGGTTTTAAATGAATACAGTAACAATAATTCGAAAAGTATAGAGCCTATTAAAGAGGAAATAAAAAGACCTATAGAAACTCATTTTCCTCATATGGAATATGTAGGAACTATTTTTGGTACCTATTTGATATTTCAAGGGATAAATGGAGTTTATTTGGTCGATCAGCATGCGGCAGCAGAAAGATATAACTATGAGAAATTTTATAAGCTACTTGGTGATGAAAATCAGCCAACAACTGAGCTTTTAATTCCAATTTCTGTTCATTTTACTAAGGAAGAGGGCTTATATGTTGAGGAGAATTTAGATAAATTCTTTCAAATTGGCTTTAGGCTTGAATCATTAGGTAATAATGATTTTGTTGTAAGAGAAATACCATTATGGGCTAAACTTGATGATGTTAGTGATATTGTTTATGAAATATTAAATCTATTAATTGAAAATAGAAGAATTGATGTTATTTATTTTAGAGATCATATTGCTAAACAAATTAGCTGTAAGGCTTCTATAAAGGCTAATCATCAATTATCTAGGGTTGAAATTGATACATTAATGAAGAATTTAGATACATGTACTAATCCTTTTACGTGTCCTCATGGTAGACCAACAATAATTGAGCTTTCATTACACGATTTAGAGAAAATGTTTGAAAGGATTCAATCAAAATGAAAAAGGTAATTGTTATTGTAGGTCCTACTGCAGTAGGAAAAACAAAGCTATCATTGGATATAGCTAAAGAGCTTAATACCTCTATTATTAGTGGTGATAGTGTAAGTGTATATAAGGGCTTAGATATAGGAAGTGCTAAGCCTACTAAAGAGGAACAAGCCTTAGTTAAGCATTATTTGATTGATATTAGAGAGCCTAATGATACCTATAGTGTAGCTGATTTTCAATGTGAAGCTAGAAAAATTATTGATGAGAATGATTTATCTTTAATTTGTGGTGGTACAGGTTTATATATTCAAAGTGCTTTATTTAATTATGAGTTTGAAGCATCAAAAAGAGATTTAGATTTTTCAAAGAAATTTGAGGATTATTCTAATGAGGAGCTATATTCCTTATTATTATCTAAGGATCCTAATATTGATAGAGATAAGCTTCATCCTAATAATAGAAAAAGAGTATTAAGAGCTTTAGAGGTTTTAGAGGAAACTAATAAATCTATTCATAGCTTTAATAATAAAAAGGAAGCTATTTATGATTATTTTATTGTTTATTTATCTATGCCTAGAGATATCCTTTATGATAGAATCAATAAAAGAGTTGATTTAATGATTGATGAAGGATTATTAGACGAGGTTAAGGGATTAAATGATAGAGGCATTTATCCTCACGCAATTGGATATCAGGAGCTTGTTCCTTATTTTAATGGTTTAATTACTCTTGATACTGCATTAGATGAAATTAAAAAGAATACAAGACATTTAGCTAAAAGACAGGAAACCTGGTTTAGAAATCAAATGGATTCTCATTTTTATGATGCTAGTCAGAAATATGAGGATTTATATAAATGTGTTAGTAATGATATAAAGGAATGGTTAAATAAATGATTATATATTTAATTGGAATGCCTGGCTGTGGAAAGAGTACCTTAGGTAAAAAATTAAGTGAAAGGCTTGGCTATAATTTTATTGATATGGATCAATATATTGAGCGTGAAGCCTGTATGTTTATTGACGAAATATTTGATGCTTATGGTGAGGAATTCTTTAGAGCGTTAGAGACTAATACTCTAAAGAGTCTTAGTGAGTGTGAAAATACTGTTATTTCAACTGGTGGGGGAATAATTAAAAATAAGCTTCATAAGGAAATTATGGCCAATGGTAAATGTATTTATTTGGAGGTTCCTGTTGAGGAATTAGAAAAAAGAGTAGAGGGCTCTTTAGAGGTTAGACCTTTACTTCAGACTAAAACATTAGGAGAATTATATCTTGAAAGAAAAGATTTATATGAATATTTTTCTGATATTAGAATTTTAAATCTAGATATGGAGAAAGCTATAAATCAAATTATGGAGGAAATTAAAAAATGAATGTTTTAGTTATTAATGGTCCGAATTTAAATATGCTTGGGCTTAGACCTAAGGAGCATTATGGGGCTTTAACATTAGATGAAATTAATAATGCTATGAAAGAAGAAGCCTATGGTAAAATGGAATTAACCTTCATGCAAAGTAATTATGAGGGTGATATTATTACTGAAATTCAAAATGCTATTGGTAGGTATGATGCGATAATCATTAATCCAGGAGCATATACTCATACTAGTGTAGCGATTCATGATGCACTTGAGATTTTTCAGGGTGTTAAGGTAGAGGTTCATTTATCACATGTAGATGATAGAGAGGACTTTAGAAAAGTTAATTATATTAGAAGTGTTTGTAATGCTACATTTAGTGGTAAGCAAAAGGATAGTTATTTAGATGCGATAAAATATTTGTCAAGTTTAAAATAATGTGATATAATACTATAATATAGAACTAGATGATAGTTTTCATTTGGTTTTAATGATAAATTTATTTATCTTTTATTAATTTTGAAACTGGCCTACTTATTTGCTAAAAGTAGTGCTTAAATTTAGGAGAGTAGTGAATTGGATATACAATCGTGTATTTTAGCAGCAGAGCCTTCATCGGCATATTTTAATACAGGCTTATTTATTATGATGCTATTGCTTATAGCATTATCAGCCTTTTTCTCTATGAGTGAAACAGCTTTTTCTTCAGTAACTAAATCAAAACTTACTGTTGAAATGGAAAAAAGAACACCTGGAGCTAAAAAGTCATTAGAATTATCAGAAAATTTTGAAAAGATTTTAACAACCCTTTTAGTTGGTAATAATTTAGTTAATACAGCATTATCTACTATTGCGTTAACATTCTTTATGCAATTAGTTATATTTGGTGATTTTGTTGAATTAGCATCAACATTAATTATTACTATTGTGTTATTGATTTTTGGTGAAATAGTACCAAAGATGATAGCGAAGGCTCATCCTGAGGGTGTATGTATGAAGGTAAGCTGGATAGTATATATTTTATCTATTATATTTTATCCTATAACTATTTTTTTTATGGGTATAAAGAAGCTTATTTCTAGAAGTCATGATGATGAACCCAAAATGGATGAATCTCAGCTTGAGGTTATCATTGATGAGATGCATGATACAGGAGTCTTAGAGGATGATGAAGCTGAAATCATTCATAAGGTATTTGATTTAAATGATAGAAGCGTTGAAGATATTATGATACCTAGAATGAAGATGGAAGCATTAGATTATTCATCAACTCTTGATGAAGTTAAGGAATTTATGCTTGATAATGCTTATTCAAGAATACCAGTATATAAAAATGATAAGGACCATATTGTAGGTATATTATATGAAAGAGATTTCTTCCCTGCCTATGTTAAAAATCCTCGTATGAGCTGGAAGAGATTACTTCGACCTGTTAAATTTGTTTCATCCGCTATGAAAGTTGATGCCCTTATTGAGGAACTACAGGCTGAAAAGACTCATATCGCTATTGTTAGTGGTGAATATGGAGAGGTTATTGGTCTAGTTACTATGGAGGATGCATTAGAGGAGCTTGTTGGTGAAATCTATGATGAGCATGATATTCCTGGTGATAATGATATTCGCTTTGAGAAGCAAGATGATGGATCTTATATAGTTGATGGAGAAATTTTCGTTGATGATTTATTTGAGCGTTTAAATATTGGAGATGTTCCTGAGGATGTTCCTAGTAAACTATCTGGATGGTTGTTTGCTAAATGTGAAAGCTTACCTGAGGTTGGCTTTAAGATGGAATATTTAGCTCAATATACAATGCTAAATGAAGAAAATGATGAATACGACGATTATCAAAAGCTTTTAATCTTTACTATTTATGAGGTTAAAAACAGAATGATTTCTTCTGTTTTAGTATCTGTTAGAGATGCGACTGATGAAGAAATTGATAAATATGAAAAGGAACATAAGGAAGAGTAGCTTAAGGGCTACTTTTTTTTGTAATATTTTTTATTTTATTTATATATAATATCTTGGTGATTTTATTGCATATTTATACTGGCGGAAAAACAGGTGGACATATTACACCTATTATAAATTTAGCTAAAGATGATTATGATTATTTATATATTGGCTGTAAAGGCTTTTTAGAGGAAAAATTAGCTAAGGATAATAATATAAGCTTTTTAGGTTTAAAGTTTAAAAAAAGTATTCCATCATATATTTTTAATGGATATAGAGAATTAAAAAGAAATTTAAAAAATAAGAAAATTGATTATGTTTTTTCAACTGGTGGATTTGTTTCTTTGCCAATACTTTTTTATGCTGTAATTCATAATATTCCAATTTTTTTATTTGAGCCGAATATAATAATAGGAAGATCAAATAGATTATTTTATCCCTTTTGTAAAAGAATGTTATTGGGATATCCAGTTTTAGAAAAAAGAAAAACAACTGTTACAGGAATACCATTAGATATTAAGAAGGCTTGGTTGAAAAATAAATATGATATTTTAATTATGGGTGGTTCATTAGGTAGTAGATATTTATGTGACTTAGCAGTTAGTCTTAGTGACAAATATAGAATATTATTGATTGCTGGAAGATTTTATAATGAATATAGAGAATTATGCAATTCGATTGAATATTCAAATAATATTTATTCACTTTTTGAGGAATCTAAAATTATTATTTCAAGAGCTGGTGCCATTACCTCTTCAGAACTAATTTATATGAATAAGCCCTTTATATTAGTTCCGAGTGAGAAAACATTAGATAATCATCAGGTTATAAATGCTAAATATTTTAATGACAAGGGTGTTTGTTTAGTTCATTATGAAAATGAGGATATTAATAGTATATTTGATAAGCTTCATTATTTAAATAATTCTGATAATTATATAAATATTTATATTAATCAGAAGAAACTTCTAAGTAATGATTCTATAAATAAAATAAGGGAGATTATTAAGAATGACATTTGTTGATTTTGTAAAAGAAGAAAGGCTAGGAGACTTGGTATTTGATGAGTACTTTAAAAATCTTACTACTATTGGTGTAGGTGGCAAAATAAAGGTTTTATTTTATCCTAATGATATTGATTCATTAAGAAAGGCCTTTAAATTTGTTAATGATAATTGTTTAGAATATTTTATATTAGGAAATGGTAGTAATATTTTAGCATCTGATCATGAATATAATGGAATTGTTTTTTATTTAAAGAATATTAAATATAATTATGAACTTGTAAATGATAATATTTTATATGCTTCAGCCTTTTATCCATCTAATAAGCTCGCAGTAGATTTGATGAATCAGGGGGTAGGTGATTTATCATGCTTAGCAGGTATTCCAGGATTATTAGGTGGAGCTATTTATAATAATAGTGGTTCTTATAATGATAATATAGGTAATTATATTTATTCAGTAGAATATATAGATACTTTAGGTAATATTAAAGAAATTAATAATAATATGTGTGCATTCGGATATAGAAGAAGTGTCTTTAAATTTATAGAAGGAATTATTATTGGAGCTAAGCTTCATGTTAAGAAAGAGGATACTAAGGCTAAGCTAAATAGAAATATTAAAATGCGTTTAGAAAGTCAACCTGTTAAGAGTAAAAGTATGGGCTCTATATTTAAAAATAATCCCTTAATTCCTAGCTGGAAGATTATTGATTCTTTGGGGCTAAGGGGATTTCAAATTGGGGATGCCGCTATAAGCCAAAAGCATTCTAATTTTATTATTAATTTAGGAAATGCAAAAGCCAGTGATATTAAAAGCTTAATTGAGTTAATTGAAACTAGGTCTAGATTAGAACTTGGAATTAGGCTTGTTAAAGAAATTGAATATATAAATTAAGCAATTTAATGGTGTTAAAATTAAATAGAAAATTGTTTGGGATTTTGTTGAAAATCTTAGGCTTTTAATGTACAATTAAATATAAGTGGGTGTATGAAAAAGAGGTAGATAAAATGATTTTTGATGAACTTGATACATTAGAAGCTGCGAAAACAAAAATCAAAGTAATTGGTGTTGGTGGCGCTGGAAAAAACGCTATTGATCATATGATAGATAACTCTGTAAGCGGTGTAGAATTTTATGCTGTTAATACAGATGCACAGGATTTAAAGGTTTCTAAGGCTCCTAATAAATTATTAATAGGAAAAACTAAAACTCATGGTCAGGGAGCAGGTGCTAATCCCGATGTTGGTAGAGCAGCAGCATTAGAGAGTGAAGATGATATCCATGAAATGGTAGAGGATGCTCAAATGGTATTTATTACTTGTGGTATGGGTGGTGGAACTGGTACTGGTGCAGCTCCTATTATCGCAAAGGTAGCAAGAGAGCATGATTGCTTAACAATTGGTATTTGTACAAAGCCTTTTGCTTTTGAGGGACCTATTCGTGCTGCGAATGCCTTTAGAGGACTTGAGGAAATGAGAAAGTATTCAGATACTGTTATTGTTGTACCAAATGAAAGATTATTAGCAACAGTTGATTGTCATACTACAATGCTTGATGCCTTTAGGGAGGCAGATACAGTATTACGTAAGGCTGTTCAGGGTGTTTCTGAAATTATAACTATTCCAGGAACAATTAATCTAGATTTTGCTGATATAAGACAGGTTATGCATGATAAGGGTACTGCCCTTTTAGGTATTGGATCTGCTAAGGGTCCTAATAGAGCAATTGAAGCTGCAAGACTTGCGATTCATTCTCGTTTATTAGAGGTTACAATTGATGGCGCAACTGATGCGGTTGTAAATATTTCAGCATCTGAAGCTTTAGCTCTTAAGGAGGTAGAATCAGCATTAGCTGAAATTAGGAACAACTGTAGTAAGGATTTAAATATAATCTATGGTACTGCTATCAATAGTGATTTAGGTGATGAAATGGTTATTACTGTTGTCGCAACAGGATTTGAGCTTAAAGCAAAGAATAATGGTATTGATGATTTAGCTGATTCAATATTTAAGAATATTTCTGAAGAAAGCATTAATCTTAATTATTTATCGTCTGAGGATGAAGAAGAGGCTTCTGCTGAAAAGGATAATCATCTTAGTGATGTATTCTCAACTGGAATGACAAAAAGAGAAGAGAAGAGACGCCAAAAGGAAGAGGAATCTAAAAGAAAGCAAGAAGAGGCAAGAAGAAAACAGGAGGAACGCCAAAAGGTTGATTCTTCTAGTACTTCAAAGTCATCAAGTCTACCAGATTGGTTAAAGAGAAAGAAGTAAAAGAAGGAGGAACAATTTTTAAGTTCCTCCCTTTTTAAATATATTTCTTCTTAAGAATAGCTTTTTCTTTTTTCTTAAGCATAACTCGATAGTTTTTAGTTTCCTTCTTTATAAGGAATTTACATTCATTATCTAGAGCTTTAATGGCTTTATTTCGTAATTTTTCTGTTTCTTTATTTTTATTTTCACTCTCGTTAATTAAATTCTTACGATTATTTTCATTTTCACTGGCTTGTTTTTTATATTTTTCTAACTGAGCAGCAGTTTCCTTATCAATTTCTTTCTTATTTTGATTTGCTTTATTTATTTCACCAATAACTTCTTGTTGCTTATTATCTTTATAATTTCTTAGCTTCTTTTCTAATTCATCTTTGTTTTTTCTATTTTCTTCTATAAGATTATTTTCAGTTTCATTAAAAATATCAGCTAATGATTTCTCATTTTTATTTGGATTTTTTTGATCACCCTTAGAATAATGGAAATCATTTTCTATATAATACATATTTGCGGTTATAGCATATAAAGAATCATATAGAGTTTGACCTTCCTTAATAATATTATTTTTAAGCTCTCTTATAGTTTTATTATATTCAGACTGCATATTATTTAATTCATTTTTAGAATTTAATTTATTTTTTTCATATTCAACTTCACAGGCATGAATCTTATTTTTATTATCGTTTAATTTCTTTTTATATTCATCATTTAAGATATTTCTTTTTTTATTGTCATTAAATGATTTTGTTAAATTTTTATATTGAATTAGATATTTTAATTTCTTGTCCTTGATTTGAAGCTCATTATATCTCTTTAGCTTAAAATCATTAATAGAAAGATACAATTTAGAAAATTCCTGATTAACTAGGTCATAGCTTTTATTCAATTGATTTTCTATATATATAAAATAAGTACTAGGCTCATTTTTATTTGGTTTATTTAAATAGCCTTCGGCTTTGATAAACAATCCACTTATATTCTCTGAGATATCATCATATAGATTAGAATATGATTTAATTTCCTTTTTAATTTTTTCATCAATTAATTTAAGCCGTTCTTTGTAATCATTATTGGCATTATCAATATTCTTATTATGTTTAATTATTCTTGATTCTAGATACTTAATTTCTTTATTTTTACTTAAAATAATTTTATTAATTTCTATTTTATCTCTTTTAATTTTTATTTTAGATAATATCGATTTAAAGGAATGTTCAACCTGTTTAATATTCTCTAAAGAATATATTTTCTTTTTTTGCTGAGTAATTTCATCCTCAAACTTTTCTTTTTGCTCATTATCCTTAGAAATACATTTTTTAAATTGATCTATCTTTTCTTGTTTTTTAGCCTTAAGACTAATTATTTCATCATTATAATATAATTCCTTTATGTTTTTTTCTCTATCATGAACTAGTTCTCTAATTAGGTCTGTATAATGCTTAGAAATAGCTTTATAGTATTCAATAAAGGCATTTTTAATTGAAATGAAGAAGTTTCTTAATTCAAATATATTTTCATTCTTTGATTCAACTGATGAATAAATTATATTATAAATAGAAACTATTGTTGAATAGCCCTCTTTAAATAATAAATAAAAGCTAGAGGTATAATTTATAATAGAAGCATAATCCTCATAATATAATTTTTGAATAAATAAACATTTATTTTTTTCATTTAAATGATCATTTTCTAGTTTTTTGTTTTCAATAGTAATACTTGATTTAAGCTTAGCCTTATCTCTATCGAATTGGTAATTAATTATTTTAGTATTTTCTTTTTCAATATTTATTTTATGATTCTTATCCATTTCTACTGCGAAATGCTTATTTTTAAGATTAGTTAAATTATTATTATAATCTAGCTCTTTCTTTGCAGCTATAAGCTTTTGTTCATAAATGTTATTGTTATAATCAAGAATAGTTTTATTTTTCTCTATTTCAAGCATATTATAAACGGTATAGAAGTTTTTATTTTTATGATAAATATTATCCTCATACTCATGAACATTAGTATTTAAAGCTTTAGTAAGGTTTAAGTTTATATTAGTATTCTTTTTTTGAAAATCAATCTCCTCAAGAGCAATATCAAATTCTGCTACTTTAGCTTTACTGATTTTCTTTTTCTCAGATTGGAAATGAGAATGATCACGTTTTTTGCTAGAAGAACTAATATCATAAGTAATTTTATATTGTTTCTCATCACATTTTAAATCATATTCATAGATATTATTCTTTTCCTGATAGATTTTATTTAAACAATTTTCACTTTCAAGATATTCTTTTATTTCCTTATTTTTAATAAATTCTAGTTTTTTTCTTTTTAAATTTCTTTCTTCAACCTTTTTAACATATTCTAATTCGAGGTTTCTAAGATCAATATTAAGCTTTTTTTCATGCTTATATTTTTTAGCCGCAAAGGCTTTATATTTTATCTTTATAAGCTTCTTAATTCTAAGATTATTATTTTCATCAATCTCCTCTATTAACTTTTTAACATCAGCTTCAACCTTTTTATGATCATTAAGAATTGAATATAGAGTCGAATTAATCTTTTCATTTTTTTGATTATTAAATTTTTGAGTTAATTCCTCAATTTCAGAATCAATTTCTTTTATATCATAAATGAAATCCTTTGTTATTTTGTTTGTTTCATTATGTAATTTTTGTTTTTCATTTTCTTTTTCTATATTTAATTGATTCTGTTTAGTTTGATATTGTTGACGCTTACTTTCTATTTTTTTATTTTTCTCATCATAAAAAGGTCTAATTTCATCATTTATTTTTATTGCGTCATCTCTTTCTTCCTTTTTTATGTCTTTATTATATTCGTCTTTTTCTTTAGCTTTATTTTGATATTCAATAGTAAAGTCATCAATTTGCTTTTCATATTTTTTTACTAGTGATTTAGTATTTTTATCATATAATATATATAATTTAGAATAATCATCATCTATTTTTTTAAGCTTATCATCAAGCTTTTTATTATAAATTTCAATACAGCTATTATAGGAATCCTTTGATGATTGGTTCATAAATGATAATCTTTTTTCATTTTCCTTATAATCATTAAGAAAATACTCTAAATTTTCTTTTTCAAGCTTTTCTTTTTCATAAACCTCTTTATTTATATTTTCCTTTTCAAGATTAAGGGCTTTATAAATCTCATTTATTTTCTTTTCACAATCTCTTGAGATTATATTTATTTCCTCTTTTTGACTTTTTTCTAAAGCGAAGCATTCCTTATCTTGTTTAGATTTATTCTTTTTTATTTTACTTAATTCTATTTGAATTAATTTTAATTGTTTTTCCTTTTCCTTAGTTTGATTATCAATTATATTTATAGATTTTTCATTTAGCATTTCAATTTGCTTTTTAACATCAGCAATTGTTTTTTTAGGAAGTATGGCATCGTTATCATAGTTTGAATATTGCTCAATTGTTTGAATAACGATTTTTAGCATTTCATCAATTGAAATAGTGTATTGAGACATTATGCCACCTCCTTGCAAACGTAATCGATTATATTATATAATTAAAAATGATTTTAGTAAAGAAAAAGAGCTTTTAAAAAGGTGGTCAAAAACAGATGAAATGCTTTTGTAATAATGAAATGATAGAGGTTAGATATAATAATATAGATTATTATTTATGTAATAGCTGTGGGTATTTAATGAAGAAGTATTTACCTAGCAGTATTGAGGAATTAAATAGATATAATAAGCATATATGTGATGATAAATATATTGATTATATGATAGAAATCTATGAAGAAATAAGAGGATATTTATTTGGAAATAAAATATTAGATTATGGATGTGGGAAAATTCATGCATTAAGTGATATTTTAAATAAGAATGGCTATGATTCTAGCTATTATGATTTATATTATTTTGATAAGGAAATTAATGATAAATATGATTCTATTGTTTTAATTGAGGTATTTGAGCATATTAGTAATCCAAGGAATTTACTTGATAAATTAAAAAGCTATTTGAATCAAAGAGGAAGAATTATTATTAAAACAGTAGTAGTTCCTAAAAATCCTATAGGCTTTTGGTATTTAAGGGATATTACTCATGTTAGCTTTATTTCGGTTAAGGGTATGGAGATACTTGGTGAATTATGTGGTTTTAATGTTATTTATAATAAGGATAAATCATTATTTATTTTAGAACGCATATAGTTTATTGGTGATATTTTGATAGAGCATATTGTTAAGAATAATGAAACTATATATGATATTATGGATAGTTATCATATTTCTATTGATGAAATTAGAGATTATAATCCTCATATAAGTAATTTTTATGATTTACCATTTGGAATGAAGCTTAGGCTTCCTATTTTGTCTAAGGAGGTTAATCAGGTGTTAGATTCTTCTGAGATATTAGTTGAGAGTTTTTATGATTCTATTGAGCATAAAATAGAATTTGAAGAGAAGAAAGAAGAAATTGAAGAAAAAAGTATTTCTAAAAATGAGGATAATAGTAGTGATATGATAGATAATATTAAACCTAATAATAAGGTTATTTTATCAAATAGATGTTATCCTGGGATTTTACCTCCTAAAAACAAATATGGTGGAAGGTAGAGCGTTTTTTTAAATCTTTTCTTTTTTATTTTGATATGGTATAATTTACAATAGGTGATAAATTATGTATGGATATATAATTGGAAAAATAACTAAAATAACTCCTAAATATGTTATTTGTGATAATCATGGGATTGGATATCTTATTATTACACCTAATCCCTATAGCTATAAATTGAATGAAGAATATAAAATATTCACCTATCAGCATGTTAGAGAGGATTTAATAGAGCTTTATGGTTTTATGGCTGATGAAGAAAGAGAATTGTTTTTGAAGCTAATTTCTGTTAGTGGTATTGGTCCTAAGAGTGCTTTATCAATTTTAGCAACTGGTACTGTTAATGAGATTGTTAATGCGATTGAGAATAGAAATGATGCTTATTTAAAGAAATTCCCTGGTATTGGCGCTAAGGCTAGTCAGCAAATTATTTTGGATTTAAAGGGTAAATTATCATTTGATAATACAGAGAATGATGTTCCAATGGATAATAAGCTTTTAGATGTAGAGGAGGCTTTAGTAGCTTTAGGCTATAATAAGAAGGAAGTTTCTAAGATTCTACCAAAGCTTGATAAGTCATTAGAGGTAGGAGCTTTAGTTAAGGAAGCTCTTAAATTATTAGTGAAGTAGGTGAAATGATGGCTGAGGAAATAGAAAATAGAATTGTAGATCCTAATGAGCAAAAAAGTGATGATGAATCACTTCTTTCATTGCGTCCTAGGATGCTAAATGAATATATTGGTCAAAAGGAATCTAAGGAGATGCTTTCTATATATATAGAAGCCTGTAAGAAGAGAAATGAGGCTTTAGATCATTGCTTATTATATGGACCTCCAGGTTTAGGTAAGACTACATTAGCTCAAATTATCGCTAATGAGCTTAATGTGAATCTGAAGGTTATTTCAGGTCCATCTATCGAAAAGAGTGGGGATTTGGCTGCAGTTTTATCAACCCTAAATGAGGGTGATGTTTTATTTATTGATGAGATTCATAGGCTTCCTCGCTTTGTAGAAGAGGTTCTATATAGCGCTATGGAGGATTATGTATTAGATATTATGGTTGGACATGATAGCCAAACTAGAAGTATTAGGGTTGATTTGCCCCCTTTTACTCTTGTTGGCGCAACTACTAGATATGGTGATTTATCTGCTCCACTTCGTGATAGATTTGGTGTTATTTTAAGACTTCAGTATTATACTATTGATGAGCTTAAGCTTATTATTACAAGAACAGCTAAGGTTTATGAAACTAAAATAGATGAAGAGGCTACTTTAGAATTAGCTAAGAGAAGTAGAGGTACTCCTCGTATTGCGAATAGATTATTTAGACGAGTAAGAGATTTTGCGGATGTTAAGAATAATGGAGTTATTTCTATAGATGTTTGTAAGGAAGCTTTAGGTAAGCTTGGAATTGATAATAATGGATTAGATTATACTGATTATCATTATTTAAAGGCTATTATTAATACCTTTAAGGGAGGTCCAGTTGGTGTTGAGTCATTAGCTGCGACTATTTCTGAAGAGGTTTCTACTATTGAGGATGTATATGAGCCTTATTTATTACAGGAGGGCTATATTAAGCGTAGTAGTAGAGGTAGAATTGCGACAAAGAAGGCATATGATACCTTAGGTATCAAATATTATAAGGGGTTATTCGAATGATAAAGACAAGTGATTTTGACTATTATTTACCAGAGGAGCTTATAGCTCAGACTCCACTTAAGAATAGAAGTGAGTCTAGACTTATGGTATTAGATAGAAAAACAAAAACAACTGAAGATAAGCATTTTAGTGATATTGTAGATTATTTAGGAGATAATGATGTTTTAGTACTAAATGATACTAAGGTTATTCCCGCTAGATTAATTGGACATAAGGTTGATACTGATGCGGTTATAGAAGTTTTATTATTAAAGGATTTAGGGGATAATGTTTGGCAAACATTAGCTAAGCCTCAAAGAAGAGTTAAGGTTGGTTCCGTTATTTCATTTGGTGACGGATTATTAAAGGCTGAATGTATAAAAAAAGAGGATATGGGTATTTGCGAGTTTAAGCTTATTTATGATGGTATTTTAGTAGAAATACTTGACAAGCTTGGAGAAATGCCTTTACCACCATACATTCATGAAAAGCTAGAGGATAAAGATAGATATCAAACTGTTTATGCTAAAAATCCTGGTAGTGCTGCAGCTCCTACTGCTGGATTACATTTCACACCTGAGCTTTTAAAAAAACTAGAGGATAAGGGTGTTGAGATTGTTTATATAACATTACATGTTGGACTTGGAACATTTAGACCAGTTGATGAGGATGATTTAACAAATCATGTTATGCATTCAGAATATTATGAAATTAGTGAGGATGCTGCAAATAGATTGAATTTAGCTAAGAAGAATCATAAGAGAATTGTTGCTGTAGGTACAACCTCTACTAGAACATTAGAGTCAGCTTATGATAATGGCTTTAAGGCTTGCTGCCAAAATACATCTATATTTATTTATCCTGGATATCAATTTAAGGCAATTGATGCTCAAATTACTAATTTCCATTTGCCTAAATCTACATTAATTATGCTAGTTAGTGCATTTGCCGGAAAAGACTTTATTTTAGATAGCTATAAAAAGGCTGTTGAAAAGAAGTATCGTTTCTTTTCATTTGGAGATGCAATGTTTATAAAATAAGGAGGCTTATATGAAGGAATATAAGGAATTTTTAAATGATAGTAATCCTCAAGTTGAAATGCAAATAAAGGATTATGGAACAATTACATTAGAGTTATTTCCAGAAGTAGCTCCAATTACTGTTGAAAACTTTTTAAATTTAGTTTCTAATAGCTTTTATAATGGAATAATTTTCCATAGAGTTATTGAAGGCTTTATGATTCAAGGAGGAGATCCATTGGGTACTGGTGTAGGTGGTTCTAAGGATAAAATAAAGGGTGAATTTGAATCTAATGGTGTTAATAATCCTTTAAAGCATTCTAGAGGTGTTATTTCTATGGCTAGAACATATATGCCAAATAGTGCATCTTCTCAATTTTTTATTATGCATAAGGACGCACCTCATCTAGATGGTGATTATGCTGCCTTTGGTGTAGTTATCAATGGTATTGAGGTTGTTGATAAGATAGCTACTACTAAAACAGATTATCAGGATAGACCTTTAAATAAGGTTATTATTGAAGAAGTAAAGAGGGTTAGATAATGAAGGCTCCGGTATGGTATGAATTAAAACATGTTTGTAAACAAACAGGTGCTAGATATGGTATTTTACATACACCTCATGGTGATTTTGAAACACCTATTTTTATGCCTGTTGGTACAAAGGCTAATGTTAAAACCTTAATTCCAGCTGAGATTGAAGAGGTTTCTGATGGACTTATTCTAGGAAATACCTATCATTTATGGCTTCAACCAGGAGATGAGCTAATTCATGAATTTGGTGGAATTCGTGGATTTATGAAGTGGAATGGTGCTTTATTAACTGATAGTGGTGGTTTTCAGGTTTTCTCTTTATCTAATATTAGAAAGATTACAGAAGAGGGTGTTGAATTTAGACATCATAAATCAGGTGAGAAGCTATTTTTATCTCCTGAAAAATCTATTGCGATACAAAATAATTTAGGTGCTGATATAATTATGAGCTTTGACGAATGTCCTCCATTTAATGCTGATTATAAGTATATGAAGGATAGTGTAGATAGAACTATTCGTTGGGCTAAAAGAGGATATGAGGCTCATAAGAATAAGGATTCTCAAGCCTTATTTGGTATTGTTCAGGGTGGAGGAAATAAGGAAATACGTAAGTATTGTCTAGATGAGCTTCAAAAGATTGATTTCCCTGGATATTCAATTGGTGGATTATCAGTTGGTGAATCAAAATCTGAAATGTATGAAATGCTTGAATATTTAAAGACTATTATGCCAGAGGATAAGCCTAGATATTTAATGGGAGTTGGTTCTCCAGATGATTTAATTATTGGTTCTATTAATGGTATTGATATGTTTGACTGTGTTTTACCTTCTAGAAATGCTAGACACGGTACAGCTTTTACATCTATGGGCAAGATTCAGGTAAAGAATAGCAAGTTATATAGAGATCATGGTCCACTCGATCCTAAGTGTGATTGTTATGTATGTAAGAATTATTCTAGAGCGTATTTAAATCATTTAGTAAAGTCTGAAGAGATATTAGCTCAAAGATTATTAACATATCATAATTTATATTTCCTAAAAACATTAATGAAGAATATAAGAGAAGCTATTAAAGAAGATAGATTATTAGATTTTAAGAATGAATTTTTTAAGGAATTTGGTTATACAAAATAATGGAAAAGGAATATTGGAAGGCAGGTAATATGCTATACCCTGTACCAGCTGTTTTAGTTAGTACAGGTGATATGAATGATTCAAACGTATTTACTGTAGCTTGGACTGGCACTGTTTGTACAAATCCCGCAATGCTATATATTTCAGTTAGGCCTGAAAGATATTCATATGAGCTAATAATGAAAAATAAAGATTTTGTTGTTAATTTGACAACAAAGGCTTTAGCCTATGCGACTGATTTTTCAGGTGTTAGAAGTGGTAGAGATATTGATAAATTCGAATATTTAAAGCTTACAAAGCTAAAATCTAGATATGTTTTAGCTCCAAGTATTATGGAATCTCCTGTTAATATTGAGTGTACAGTTAATCAGGTAATACCTTTAGGAAGCCATCATATGATTATTGCTGATGTTAAGGGTGTTACAATAGACAAGTCCTTACTTGATGAAAAGGGTAAATTCGATTTATCAAAGGCTGACTTAATTGTATATTCTCATGGTGAATATTTTACATTAGGTGAAATATTAGGTAAATTTGGATATTCAGTAAAAAAATAAAAAATGGGAAAATCCCATTTATAATAAATGAATTTAAAAGGAGCTAGACTCCTTTTTAATTTTGTGTACATACCTCTATTGAAATTGGCTCAAGGCATTGAATGCATTTTATACAATCTAGGTCAACAGTCATTGTATAATTAGTACCAGTTAATACTGTTTCTTCGCCCTGAGTGGTTGCCTCTAATAACCTTAATGTTATATATTGACCACATCTAATTGATTCTATTCTAAAGTATTTAGTTGTATTAGTTAAACCAATACTACCAGTTAATTCAGAACCACTACAGCTATTAAATAAAACGGGAATTGTATTATTTGTTGCTGAAAGAAGAGATGTTTCACAGCTTACACAATAATAGGTAGTATCAGCTATTGCTTCCTTTTGAAGCTTATCGATTTTCATTATTGTTTCCTTTATATAGTTACAGCTACATGCTAAATCATTTGTTAATCCATCCATTTTTTCACCTCCTACTATAGAATATGCAAAAAAATTATTCAATTTATGACATGTGACATAATATTTTCAATAATATTTCTTGCTAAAAAACTAAAAAAAAATTATAATATAAGTGAAATTTCGCTTGTGAGGTGGAATATGCCAAATTCTTCAAATAATTATTTACTATTTATACTAATTGGTGTGGCTTTGGTAGCATTAATTGCTATAGTAGTATTGATTTTAGTATTTAAAAATAAGAATAAAAAAGTTAAGATTGATGATAATTTTATTGAAAATATCATTACTCTTTTAGGAGGAGCCTCTAATCTTTCTAGTACTGAGGTTGAAAATGGAAGATTAAGACTTAAAATAAATAATTTAGATATTGTCAATTTTGATGGACTTAAGGAATTATCTCAAGCAGGTGTTTTTGTTACTGGAGATTGTATTAAGCTTTTATTTAAAACTGATTCACAAACAATTAAAAAAGAATTAGATAAAAGAATAAAATAGGAGGGGTAATATGGAAAGAAAGTCATTTAAAATTACTAACGAGAATGGTATTCATGCACGACCTGCAACAACATTAGTTAATGAGGCAATGAAGTATAAGTCTGATATATCTCTTCAGGCTTTAAGAAAGACAGTTGACTTTAAATCTATTATGGGAGTTATGTCTTTAGGTATCTATACAGGTGTAACAATTGATGTTGTCGCAAATGGAGTAGATGAGCATGAAGCTCTTGAAGGTATTAAAAAGCAAATTCTATTATTAGGATTAGGAAAAGAAATATAATGAAAAATGGCAAAATAAATCATTATTGATTTATTTTGTTTTTTTAAGGAGAGAAAAATATGGATATTAAAAAAATAATTGAAGATTATAAAGATGAAGCTTTTAAAATTTTAGCTGATTTAGTTTCATGCGAATCAGTATTAGATGAATATAAGCCTAATACAGATGCTCCATTTGGTCTTGAGGCCAAAAGAGCATTAGATACATTGTTAAATAAAGCAAATAATGATGGCTTTATCACAAAGAACGTTGATAATTATGCTGGCCATATTGAATTTGGTAGTGGTGATGAAATTTTAGGTATTTTAGCTCATTTAGATGTAGTACCTGTAGTTAAGGAGGAGTGGGATAGCTATCCATTCTCATTAACATTTAAGGGTGATAGAATGTACGCAAGAGGTGTACTTGATGATAAGGGACCTCTTGTTGCTTCATATATTGCGATGAAAATATTAAAGGATAATGGATTTAAGCCTAATAAACGTGTAAGATTAATTGCTGGATGTGATGAGGAGTCAGGCAGTAGATGTCTTGAGCGTTATTTAGAGAAGGAGGAAAAGCCTACATTAGGATTCTCTCCTGATGCTGAATTCCCTGTTATTTTTGGTGAAAAGGGAATGATTAGCTTTGATATTAAGGGAAGTCTTGATAACGATATTATAACTGAATTTTCTTGTGGTGAAAGATATAATATTGTACCTTCTAGTGCAAAATGTAAGCTTAATATTGATTTAACAAAGGAATATTTAAACTATTTAAAGGAAAATAATTATAAGGGTGAAATAAAAGATAATTATTATATAGCATATGGTAAGGCTGCTCATGCAATGTGTCCTGAAAAGGGTGTTAATGCTTGCTATATATTATTTGATTTCTTAAATAAATATAGTAATTCAAAGCTTGCCAAATTCGTTAATGAATATTTCTTATTTGATACAAGAGGTAAGAAACTTGGAATTGATGTTTATGATGAGGAAATGAAGGATTTAACATGTAATTTCGCTTTATGTAATACTCGAAATAATGAATTTACAATTGGTATTAATTGCCGTGTTCCCCTTGATTCTCAGTTTGACGTTATCGATAAAAAAGTAACTGAGGCTACATCTAAATATGGATATAGCTATGAGGTTATTAGTAAATCATTACGTCATTATGTTAATCCAAACGGAGCATTAGTTAAAACATTAATGTCTATTTATAGTGAGGTTACTAATGATTATGAAACTAAGCCATTTACAATTGGTGGTGGTACTTATGCTAGAGAAATAGGTACAGCAGTTGCTTATGGTCCAACATTAGTAGGAAGAGAGGATGTTTGTCATATTGCCAATGAATATATGTATTTAGAGGATTTCTTTACAGCTATTGAAATATATACAAAGGCAATTTACGAATTAACAAAGTAATGAGATTAAGAAAAATTAAAAATGCACCTGAAAGATTAATTCAGGATAATAATCCCTATTATATTCCTAATCCAGAGGCCTATAAGGGTAAATGGAAGGAATTGTTTGGAAATGATAATCCTATACATATTGAAATTGGCTGTGGTAAGGGTCAATTTATGATTGAGCTTTCTAAAAGAAACCCAGATATTAATTATATTGCAATAGAAAAATATGATTCAGTTTTACTTAGAATATTAGAAAAGACTTTAGAGGTAAAACCATCTAATTTAAAGCTATGTGTAATGGATGCAGCTGAGATTACTAATTATTTTATTAATGGTGAGGTTACTAGAATTTATTTAAATTTCTCAGACCCATGGCCTAAAAATCATCATGCTAAAAGAAGATTAACATCTAAGCTATTTTTAGATAAATATAAGGATATATTAGTACCAAAGGGAGAAATATTCCAAAAAACTGATAATAGAGGCTTATTTGAGTTTTCTTTAGAATCATTTAATGAAAAAAATTTTTCTTTATCTAATATTTCGTTAGATTTACATAAGGATATAGAGAAATATCCTGATAATATAACAACAGAATTTGAAGATAAATGGTCGAAATTAGGCCCTATTTATCGTCTTGAGGCTAGGAAAAGAGATTAATTATGGCAAAATATGCGTTAATTGGTGGTAAAGTAAATTCTAGTATTATTAAAAATAAAATAGAAAGATATCTTGTTGACTTAACAAAAAAGGATAAACCAGTGGTTTTGTATTGTCCTTATGCTGTAAATGATTATACTAAATCTATTAATAAATTTCATGAATTAATGAAGGGAATTAATGTTGATATTATTGATTTAAATAATGATAATATATTAAGCTTTGATTCACTTTTAACCAAGAGCGATATTTTATATATTGGTGGAGGTTCATGTGATGATTTAGTTAGAATTTTTAAGGAAAATGGACTTGATAAAATTTTAATTAAGCATATGAATGATGATATTATTTATGCTGGATCGAGTGCTGGTGCGATGCTTTATACTAAAGTTAGCATGGGTGATAAGGATATGTTTTCTGATAATTTTCATAACTATAATTATAAGATGGTTGAATGCTTAGGTTTACTTAATATTGGTATTTGTCCTCATTATCAAAATGAAGATTTAATAATTTATAATGATGAGGTTTTAAAGTATCAATTTGACGCATTTGGTATAGAAGAGGATTGTTGTTTAATTATTGATAATAACAATTTTTATGTTGTAAAGGAAGAAAAAAAGAATAGTGTATATTTGTTTGATAAGGATAAGAACTATCAAATGATTCCACTATATGAAGGTATTATGTATGAAAAAAATAGCAGTTTTAGGGCCTAAGGGTACTTATTGTGATATTGCTTGTCATAATTATATTAATGGTAGATTAGATTATGAAATTAATTATTATCCAAGCATTATTAAAACCGCTCAGGGACTAAAGGAAAATGATTTAGCTATTATTCCTTTTGAGAATACTCTTGATGGCTTTGTTGTTGAGGGATTAGATCAAATTATAGCTAATCAATATTGGATTAATAGACAGCTTAAGCTTGATATTGATTTCGCTTTTGTTTCAAATGCTAATAGTATAAATGAGGTAAAGACTTGTTATTGCCAGTTTAAGGCATATGGACAATGCTTAGATTTTATTACTGAAAATGGCTTTTCTATTTGTACTACTGAAAGTAATGTCGAAAGTCTAAATTTGCTTAATAAAAGTGATAGTAGTTATGGAGCTATTATTCCAATGCATTTGATTAATAGATATAAATTTAATATTACTAAAGCTCATATAGCTGATTCAAGAAATAATGAAACACGCTTTGTTGTTATTTCTAACGATCGACATAGTCTACCTGAATCTAATAATTTAGAGGCTTCTATTGTAATAGAGGCCTATGAGGATAGACCAGGTATTTTATATGATATTTTAAAGCAATTTCATGAGGCTAATATAAATTTGAAATCTATTATGTCTCGACCACTAAAAACTGAAATGGGTAAATATAAGTTTTATGTTGAATGTAGTATTAATAGTAAGAATTTAATTTCATTAAATAGTGTTAAAAGTAATATTGAAAAGAATAATAATTCTAATGTAGTTATACTTGGAATTTATGATAGTATTTAAGGAGTGATTTTTTTGCGTGCAGTTGATATTATAATGAAAAAGAGAAATGGTCTTGAGCTATCAGAAGAAGAAATTAATTTTCTTATTAATGGCTATACTAAAGGCGAAATTGAGAATTATCAAATGTCTGCTTTTACAATGGCTGTTTACTTTAGGGGAATGACTGATAAAGAGGCTACTCTTTTTACTAAGGCAATGCTTAATAGTGGTGACATTTTAGATTTGTCTAGAATAAAAGGTGTAAAGGTTGATAAGCATTCTACTGGTGGTGTAGGAGATAAAACATCATTAGTTGTTGCCCCATTAGTAGCATCACTTGGTATTAAATTTGCGAAAATGAGTGGTAGAGGATTAGGTCATACAGGAGGTACTCTTGATAAGCTTGAATCCATTCCTGGATATAATATTTCATTAACTGAAGAGGAATTTATTAATCAGGTAAATGATATTGGCCTAGCAATTATTGGTCAAACTAGTGATTTAGCTCCTGCTGATAAGAAGCTATATTCATTAAGAGATGTTACTGCGACTGTTGAATCAATTCCACTTATTGCTTCTAGTATTATGTCAAAGAAATTAGCAGCAGGAAGTGATGCTATTGTGTTAGATGTTAAGGTTGGTAGTGGAGCATTCATGAAGAATGAGGAGGATGCTACTAAGCTTGCTAAATTAATGGTTCAAATTGGTAAAAATTGTGGTAAGAATATGACTGCAATTTTAACTAATATGGATGAGCCTTTAGGCTTTGCGGTTGGTAATTCACTTGAGGTTATAGAGGCTATTAATACTTTAAATGGTCATGGACCAAAGGATTTTACTGAGCTTTGCTTTGAGGTTGCTTCTCATTTAATATTAGATGCAAATAAAGCTAATAGCTTAGAAGAGGCATATAGTCTTTGTCAAAGACAAATAGATAATAAGGAAGCATTAAATACCTTTGCAGCTTTAGTTAAAGCTCAAGGTGGAGATGAATCATATATTTATAATCCTGATAAATTCACTAAAGCTAAATATACATATGAGGTATGTATAAATAAAGAAGGATATGTTAATCATATTAATGCCCTTGAAATTGGCTATTCTGCAATGATGCTTGGTGCAGGTAGAGCAAAGATTAGTGATTCAATTGATCATAGTGTTGGTATTGTATTACATAAGAAGGTTGGAGATAAGGTAGCTCCTAATGATATTATTGCGACAATTTATTCTAATAAGGAGGATATTTCCTCAGTTCGTGATACTATTTTAAGTGCTTATAGCTTCTCAACAGAGCAAATTATCCCAAAACTTATTATAAAAGTATAGGGCTTTCGCAAAGTCAAAAAATTATGTAGTAATGCAAAGTTACTACTTAATTTTTATAAAAGTATTGTATAT